>NZ_DBHIUF010000016.1:0-2760 GCF_057272915.1 Gemella sp. | reverse complement strand
TGCTAATGTTTGTTTTTGCGCTTCTGTTGCTGCTGTTACTAACCCTGCTTTTGCTTTTTCTAACGCTGCTTTCTTATCGTTTACTTTCGCTACTGCTGCTGCTACTTGTTCTGGTGTCGCACTTGCATTGTCTAATACTTTTTGTGCTTCTGCAATTTCTGCTACCGCTGCTTCTTTTGCTTGTGTATACGCTGCTAGACTATCTGCTGTCTTACCTGTTGGAGTTTCTTCTCCTGTTAATCCTTCTAATGCTGTCTTAGCTTGTGTTAAACCGTCTTTATTAGCTGGATCTTTTAGCGTTGCTGCTGCTTCTGCTAGTTTAGCTTTAACCGCATTTACTTTTTCTTGGGCTTTCAATGCTTCTACTTCGCTCGCATTAGCTCCTTTGTCTGCTACTTCTTTGGCTGCTTGTTTTGCTGCTTCTAGTTCATCTGATAATTGACCAAACTTCGCATTGTATGCTTCAACACTTTCTGGTGTTTTACCTTCTGTATCTGCTTTCTTCAATGCTTCTGCATCTGTTGCTAATGTTTGTTTTTGCGCTTCTGTTGCTGCTGTTACTAACCCTGCTTTTGCTGCTTCTAGTTTTTCTAATACTGCATCTACTGCTTCTTGTGCTTCAAGAGCAGCTAATTTAGTTGCATTCACTCCATCTGTTTTAATTTTTTCTGCCGCAGCTTTGGCTTGATTTAGTTCTTCTGTTAGTTCTCGTATTTTTTCATTATACGCATTAATACTGTCTTGAGTTTTACCTTCTGTGCTTGTTTCTACTAGTTTTGCTACAGTTTTTTCTAATTTTACTTTTTGAGCATCTGTCGCAGCGGGCACTAAGTTCTTTTTAGCTGCTTCTAACTCTGCTTTCTTAACTTTGATATCAGCTAATGCATTTGCTACATCTTCAACTGTTGAATTTTCACTAGCAATTACAGCTGCTGCATCTTCTACTGCTTTATCTGCAGCAGTTTTTGCAATAGCATAAGCATCTTGACTATCTTTTGTTTTTCCTGCCGTTACATTGTCATTTGTTTGTTGAGTAATATAATTACTTAAATCATTCTTAGCTTTTTCTAGCTCTGCTGTATTTCCTTTATCTTTCAATAATGCAGCCGCTTTTTCTAATTCAGCTTTGATTTTATCAACTTCAATTTGAGCATCAGTAGCTTCTACCTTACCGGCATTTACTGTTTTATCTAATACTGCTTTAGCCTGAGCTTTTGCTGCTGTTAACGCACCTTTTAATGTTTCATATTTTTTCTCATATTCTGCAATACTCTTCGGCGTCTTATTTGTCTTATCCGCTTCTGTTAGTGCATTCGAATCATTTTGTAGTTTTGTTTTTTGAGCTTCTGTTGCTGCAACTACTAGAAGTGCTCTTGCTGCTTTTAATTCAGCTCTTTTTGCTTTCACGTCTGCTACTGCTTGAGCAACTTGATCAACAGTTGCATGTTCATCATCGATGACCAATTTAGCTTTTCTAGCTTCTTCTTCTGCGGCACTTTTAGCTATATTATATTCTAAAACAGTTTCAGGTGTTTTACCTGGAGTTGGATCGTCATCTACTAGTTGATCTAGTTCTCCTTTTGAGGTTGTCAAAGCCGATTTATCAACTTTTAACGCTTCTTGTGCATCTAAAGCTGGTTGTACGAGTCTTTTATATTCATCAGTAGATTTTAATTCACCATCTAATAATGCTTTTATAGCATCTAATTGGTCTTGATATGCTTTTTGTGATTCAGGCGTTTTACCTCTCTTATCTGCATCTCGTGTGTCAAGTAATTTATTATAAACTCTTTCCAACAGTGTTCTAGCAACTCTATTTGTATCCTGTGTAATAGTAAATCCTAGACCTGATACAGGTAGTGCATATTGAGCCCATGTAGTTTGATATCCCATCCCTAGTCTAGAATTATCAGAAGCACTAATTCGTACAGTATATTCTACAGCCCCTTTAGGTAATTCTATATTTTTACTAGTAAAACTACCTGTTCTATTCACTTGACGATTTTTGTATGTCGCTAACTGTTGGTTAAGACTACTTATTGTTGGCTCTGGTGGTCTTCCGACAGTAAACCTAATGCTATCATTAGCATCAACTTTTGCAACTACCATATTTGCATTATTTATAGATTGATCAGGACGAAAACTTTGATTATAGATAGATTGCGTATGTCCGTCTTCAAATTTTGCAATTACTTCAACTTTATATCCAGCTTTAAAACCGTCAATATCTCCTGTAAATCCTGTTTTAAAAGAAATATTTACCCCTGTTCCTGTTGATGAAGAATAGGCTTTATAAGTTTTTTCTATTCCATTGAACCCTTTTAGCCCTTTAGCTATTTGACGACCTTCTCCTATATCTTTAAATGGTTGTCCATCAAAGGTTTCTTCACTTTTTGTTGCATTTGTTCTAACTTTAGAAAGAAATAGTGCATACTCGTGAGAGCGATCAAAAGAATTTTCCTCAACATGTGCTGTATATGTATATCCTGCTCTCGTAACATTCACTGTCTCAATAGGGTATACTCCCGCTTCAGTTTTTCGTGCAATAGCAAATTTACCTTTTTTGCCATCTGCTGAAACTGCTGACCAACCACCAAATTCATCAATTTCTTTTACTTCACCAGCCTGTACATTTTTAAGACGTCCCACTTCATCAATAGAAGCTAATTTAGTTTCATTGCTTATAGAAGAGTCCAATCCCTTTAAACTATTAGCTAATTCAGCAACACTCGCACTATCTCCTGGCAATGTATACGTTTG
>NZ_DBHIUF010000015.1:2286-36612 GCF_057272915.1 Gemella sp. | reverse complement strand
GTTAACTTTATTTAAAACATCAGATTGTGTTTACACAAAAATCTTGACACTGCCGAAAAATCTGCTTCTCTTTTTAAATTATTAGTGTATAAAGTACAAAAAGATTCTAACAATATAGGAGGTTAGAATCTTTTAAAAAATGATATTTATTTAGGTTTCTTCGATATCAATGCTGAAAAATCTAAATCATCGTATTTGCTTTTATTAAGACCAGTTAATGAATCGAAGTCAGTGTCAGGGAATAATGGATCAAAATCATCTATACTAGTATTTGAGTGTTGTCTCGAAGAATCTTTGTTAAACTCATTTCCATTAGTATTCAATAATTGACTAGTTTCACCGTAATAATTAGGCTCCTGTAATTGAGTACTCTCTTCGTAATTATACTCTATTGAAACTTCTCCAAAATTTTCGTTAGTTGATTCTCGAGGGTTATAAAATAATACACCGTATTCCTCTAAAAGTTCTTCTTTTGAATAATTTTCTAGAGGATCTTCTATAGGAGATATTGTACTTTCATATATTTTTTTGACAACATTTTCATCTGTTTGAATTTTATTGTCTTCAATCTTCCAAGTCGAAATAAGCCTATGTATTATATCTAATTGTTCATCTGAAAGTAGGTGAAGTTTTGATTTAATTTCATTTAGTTTATCCATAACTTTATACTGCTTCTTTATTTTCTTTTAAATATTCAATGTAGTCGTTTCCCCAAATTTCTAATTCATTAAGTACTGATTGAAATTTTTTACCAATATCTGTTAAGCTGTACTCAACTTTTGGTGGAATTTGAGCATAAACTTTTCGATTTATTAATCCATCTTGTTCTAATTGTTTTAATTGTTTTGTTAACGTTGCTTGGGTAATTGTCCCTAGTGATCTTTGCAACTCATTAAATCTAACACTTTTATCTTCCAGAAGATGAAGAATAAGAATTGTCCATTTTCCAGATAATATTTTTTGAGTTGTAAAAAAGGGGCATTTTCCAAAAGGTTCTTGTTGTTCCATAAAAAATCTCCTTGAAATTTTGTTGGTATTATACAATTCTATCTTAAAAGATACTTACTATCATAAAAAAACGTACTTGTTATTTTTGGGGTAAATATTATAATTATATATATAATAATTATAAAACAAATAATAAAGTTTGGCAATAGCTAAAAAACGGAGGACATAATAATGACAGAAGCAAAAAATTTATATCAAAACAGAAGAAGTGTTTATGCACTAGGTAAAAACTTACCAATTTCAGAACAAGAAGTATTAGAAATTATTGATAATGCAGTTAAATACTCACCAAGTGCTTTTAACTCACAAACTGCACACGCAGTAGTTTTACTAGGTGAAAATCACCAAAAACTTTGGAATATTACATTTGGTGAATTAGAAAAATTCTTACCGAATGAAGAAGCTAAAGCAGTTACGAAAGGTAAAATCGATAGTTTTGCTGCAGCATATGGAACAATTTTATTCTTTGAAAATCACGATGTAGTAAAAGGACTTCAAGAACAATTCCCAGCATATGCTGACAACTTCCCAATTTGGTCAGAACAGTCAACTGGAATTGCATCATTTGCAGTTTGGAATGCATTAGCAGAGGCTGGAGTTGGAGCTAACATTCAACACTATAACCCAGTAATTGATGAAAAAGTTGCTGCTGAATGGAATATTCCTGCAAACTTAGTACTACGTGCTCAAATGCCATTTGGTGAAAAATTACAAGAAGCTGCACCAATTGAAAGAACTTCAAGAGTAAGAGTAGTAAAATAAGATTTGATTTAACCACGGATTAAATGAGTAATAATAACGCTGAGATAGTAATATCTTGGCGTTATTTTATGATTTTATTAGAAATGATTACTAAGCGAATGATTTAGTTAATGAAAGATTCTTAATTTTTAAAAATGGTTATTTCTATAAAACATTATTTATACCTTTAGTTGTTGGAATATGCTGATAAATATGATATTATAATAGTTGGTATATAAATAAAGATTTAGAAGGTTTAATAATGTTAAAAATAGTAATAAGAGATTTAGAAGATACTAAACGTTTAGCAAAAATAGTTAGTGAAGGTATAGAAGATAGATTAGTACTTTTGTTAAATGGAGATTTAGCAGCAGGGAAAACAACTTTTACTAAGTATTTAGCAGAATATTTAGGGGTTAAGAGTGTGGTTAACTCACCAACTTTTAATATTATGAAAGAATATAAGTATCCTAATGGAAAGTTGTATCACATTGATGCTTATCGTTTAGAAGATAGTGATGAAGATTTAGGATTCGAAGATATTTTCTTTGAAGATAATGTTAGTGTTATTGAGTGGGGAGAGTTTATTGAAGACTTTATACCGAAAGAAAGATTAATTTTTAATATTCGATTAGTAGATGACCATAGAGAAGTTGAAATTATCTCTAATGGTGAATATGAAAAAATAGAAGAAAGGATTCGTGAAAATTGGTAAGTTTAATTGTAGAAGCTTCGAACGGAGTATGTTCAATTGCATGTTTTGAAGAAAAAAATATTCTAGCTGAAAAAAACTTTGTATGCAGTAATAATTTATCTGCAGTTATTTTAGAAGAAATAGAAAATTGCTTAAAAGAAGCAAATAAGAAAAAAACAGATTTAACAGAAGTAATATCAAGTGAAGGTCCAGGATCCTATACAGCAATTCGTGTAGTCGCGGCAGTATGTAAAACACTAGCTTATACACTAAAGATTAAACTGAAAAAAGTTTCTTCTCTAAAATTACAGGCGTTATTGGAATTTGATAGTAATAAGCTACTTGTTCCATTTATTGATGCGCGCCGTGGTAATGTTTTTGGTGCGGTATATAAAAATGAAAATCAACAATTAGTAGAAGTGCTGGAAGAAGGATATTATTCACTTGAAGAAATCAATGATTTCCTTGTTTCTCAGAACAAAGAATATGTATACATTAGTAAAGATATAGAAAAATTGAATGAACTTCTTCTTGATGGATTAAAAAATGATGAAATGGTTCGAGCAGCTAATGTTGTAAAAATATACGATTCTTTAGAAGAGGTTGATTGTTATAATATGAAGCCACAATATTTAAGAAAAACTGAAGCAGAAAGGGAACTTGAGAATGATAAAAGTAAATAAGGTAAATATTAATGATTTAGATGTATTATCAAGAATTGATATAGATAACTTTGAAGATGCGTGGACAAAAGAGATGTTTAAATCTGAGTTGGAACACGCTAATGCAGAATACTATGGATTATTTAATGATGATGAAATTATTGGTTTTTGTGGTGGTTGGTTAGTTGCTGATGAATATCAAGTTAATAAAATAGTCATCGACAAACCGCACCAAAATAAAAAACTAGGTCAAATTTTCTTCACTTATGTTATGCAACTTTTAAAATTAAAAGGTGTAAAAAAAGCTATTGTAGAAGTGCGTGTAAGTAATATGCCTGCAATAACTGTATACGAAAAAGCAGGATTTAGTACTATTGATATAAGAAAGAATTATTACAAAAATAATGGCGAAAATGCGTATGTGATGGTAAGGGATTTTAGCAATGAAAGAATTTAAGAATTTAGATAATATAACCATATTAGCTATAGAAACAAGTTGTGATGAAACTAGTGTAGCTGTAGTTAAAAATGGTAAAGAAGTACTATCGAATATTGTAAGTAGTCAAATTGAAACACATAAGAAATTTGGCGGGGTAGTACCTGAAATAGCGAGTAGACAACATATAGAAGTAGTAATGCAAATTGTTGAAGAAGCTCTAGAAGAAGCAAAAACAACATTAAATGAAATAGATGCAATTTGTGTGACACAAGGACCTGGATTAATAGGTTCATTACTAGTTGGTGTTAATGTGGCGAAAACATTAAGTTATGCTTTAGATAAACCACTAATTGCAGCACATCACATTGCAGGGCATATCTATGCTAGTAATATTGATAATGATATAGTATACCCATCACTAGCACTTGTAGTTAGTGGAGGACACACTGAACTTGTATATTTAAAAGATGAACTTGATTTTGAAATAATCGGTTCTACTCATGATGATGCTGTAGGTGAAGCCTATGACAAAGTTGCTAGACAGTTAAATCTTGAGTACCCTGGTGGCCCTAAAGTAGACAAACTAGCTAAGTTAGGTGAAGATAAGTATAAATTCCCTCGTGCAATGATAGACAGTGATGATTATAACTTTAGTTTTTCAGGGATGAAGTCAGCGGTAATTAACTTTGTTCATAATGCAAAACAACGAGGAGAAGAAATTATACCTGAAGATTTAGCATGCAGTTTCCAAACAGCGGTAGTAGAAGTTTTAATCGCAAAAACTAAGAAAGCTATTATAAATTTAGGTGTTAAGCAGTTGATTTTAGCAGGTGGTGTTGCGGGTAATAGTGAACTTCGTAAGCAAGTATTAGAACTAGAACAGCAATTAGGAGTAGAGGTACTTATTCCAAAAATGAGTTATTGTAGTGATAATGCTGCGATGATGGGAGCAGCAGGATATTATTATTATAAAAATAATATATTTGCTAATCCATTAACGTTAAATGCGAAGTCAACATTGAATTTAGAAGAAGTTAAAGGATAAGAATTCAAAAAGGAGTTAATTCAAAAAATAGATTTTGCTGAAATCATGTTTTTTGAGTAACTCTCTTTTTATGAATATTTTGGTGTGATTATGAAAAGACAACTTGATGAATTATTAGATGCAAACGTGCAAAAAATAAATCATATTTCTGAAAATAAGCATTTTATAGGATTTTCTAAAAAATTAGGAGAAAGAGTATTCGTTAAAATTTTTAAAGATTCATTAAAATATAAACTAGAGTATGAAGTATTAAGAAGTAAAGGTAATTTATTATTAGATTTTCCTAAATGTTCTGCACTAGTACTGAAATATGAAGATTATATTCCATTAAATAAAGAAAGCGTAAATGATGAAGATACAATAAAAATAGCCAAGCTAATATCTGATTTTCATAGAGGGAATTGGTTCTCAATTGGACACGAAAAAGGATTTTCATTGAAGAAAGTTTTAGAGAAAAATGTATATAGATTGACTGATAGAAAAGAATTTACTAAAATATGTAAACTACATTCTAAGATTCAAAAAAATATTAGTAAGTTAGATGAAGAATATGTAAAAACTTTAGTTTTAATTCATGGTGATTTTGGTCTTAGAAACATTATGAAAAAAGATGATCATTTGGTATTAATAGATTTTGAAAGAGTAAAATATGCAAGTTATTATTTAGATTTTATTAAATATTTTTATCAAGATTTAGATAATGATAAAAGAAAAATAGAATTGTTTTTAGAACATTATTATGAATATTCAAATGAGGAAGTTCTTTCTAAGGAACTAGAGTACTGCCTGATTTTTATCTCAGCACTAGGTATTTTAAACTATACCAAACGTGTTGAAGATAAAGAATTTGAGGAGTTAGGATTAAAGATGTTAAGTGATGTTGAAAATTATTTTGGACAAATTTGAGATTGACCAATAAAAGTTCCAAATCTTGAAAAAAGGTTAAATGAGTATTCATAGATACGATAGTCTATTGATATTTAATGAATTTTATGGGAGAAATTCGATGAAATTGATTGGGATTTTTGAGTCGCTCCCTATGTAGAAGAGATTGTAGGAAAAGTGGTTTTGATTTTATTTGACTATTATTTGTGTTAAAATATAATATGATTAATATTAGGAGGCGATGATATGGCGAATATTTATTTAGATTACGCAGCAACATCAAGAAAACATTTTGATATCATAGAAAAAAATATGAATATACTAAAAGAAGTCTATGCTAATCCAAGTAGTAGCCATACTCTAGGTAAGAAAAATAATAGGCTAGTTCGTGAAGGGCGTGAAAAAATAGCTAAAACTCTAAATGCAAGTAGTAATGAAATAATTTTTAATTCAGGTGGTACTGAAAGTAATAATACAGTATTCAATCATGTATTAGCTAGATTTAAAACTGGAGAAATAATAATTTCATCTATAGAACATCCATCCGTTAAATCTAGTGCTAAAAGACTTGAAAAGTTTGGATTTAAGGTTCATGAATTATCAGTAGATGAAAGTGGAGTTATATCTCTTGATGAATTGAAAGAAAAGATTAATTCTAAGACGGTGTTGATTTCAATAATGCTAGCTAATAATGAGACTGGGGTATTAAATCCTATAAAAGAGGTTTCAGAACTTATTGCGGATAAAAATATACTATTGCATAGTGATATTGTTCAAGCTTTAGGTAAAGTTGAAATTGATGTGAAAGAATTAGGTTTGGATTTTGCTTCAGCTTCAGCACATAAAATTGGTTCACTTAATAATTTTGGATTTTTATATGCAAAAGATGGAGATGTTGAGCCATTATTATTAGGTGGAGGTCAGGAAAATGGTCTTCGTTCTGGGACGACTGACTTACTAGGGATACTAGTTCTTAATGACTGTTTATCAGAGACATTAGATTCAATTCCAGCTCTTAGAGAATTGAAACATTACTTTATTTCTGAACTTGAGAAAAATGAAGTTGAATTTGAAGTAAACGGATCTATAGAGAATTCATTGCCGAATATATTGAATATTTATTTTAAAAATATTGAAGCACAGCGACTGATTACATATTTAGATGCGCACGACATTTATATTTCTGGAGGATCTGCTTGTAGTTCAGGAAATATTAAAGGAAGTCGTATAATAACAGAGATGTATAATATTGAACGTGCAGCACATTCTGTAAGAATGAGTGTTGGCTTTGATACAAGCAAAGAATTAATTGATGAAGTTGTAGAAAAGATTGTAACTTTAGAGAAAAGAATTAAAGAAAGGAATTAATAATGAATAGCAACAAAAAAGTAGTAGTTGGAATGAGTGGTGGAGTTGATTCATCAGTAACAGCATATCTTCTAAAACAACAAGGATATGATGTTATCGGGGTTTTCATGAAAAACTGGGAAGAAAAAGATGACAGAGGAGTTTGTCTTGCAGAAAAAGATTATGAAGATGTAATTAAAGTATGTGAACAATTAGATATTCCTTATTACTCTATAAACTTTGAAAAAGAATACTGGGATAAAGTATTCACTTACTTCTTAGATGAATACAAAAAAGGTCGTACACCTAACCCAGATATTATGTGTAATAAAGAAATTAAATTTAAAGTTTTCTTAGAATATGCAGAAGATTTAGGTGCGGATTATGTAGCAACAGGGCACTATGCACGAGTTAAAGATGTTGACGGAGAACGTTTAATGTTACGTGGTGTTGATAATAATAAAGATCAAACTTACTTCTTATCTCAATTGAAACAACACCAAATTAAAAATATTTTATTCCCTGTAGGAGAACTAGAGAAAAAAGATGTTCGTAAGATTGCAGAAGAAGCGGGTCTTGCGACAGCGAAGAAAAAAGACTCGACTGGTATTTGTTTCATCGGTGAGAAAAACTTTAGAGAATTTTTATCTCAATACCTACCAGCTCAAAGTGGTAAAATGGTGGATTTAGATGGTAATGTCCGTGGAGAACACATTGGTTTAATGCATTATACAATCGGTCAACGTCACGGTTTAGGTATTGGTGGAACTAAAGATACAGAAGGTGAAGCATGGTTTGCATGCGGTAAGGACCTTGAAAACAATATACTGTACGTTTGCCAAGGATTCCACAATGAAAAACTATATTCAGATAGTTTACTGGCTAGTTCACTATCATTTACAACAAAAAATCCACAACCTAATAAATTCACATGTACTGCAAAATTCAGATATCGTCAACCAGATACTGAAGTAGAAGTAGAAGTATTAGAAGATAACAAAGTAAAAGTTGTCTATAAAGAACCAGTGCGTGCTGTTACTCCAGGACAAGCGGTTGTTTTCTATGATGGAGATGTTTGTCTAGGTGGAGCGATTATCGATGAAGTATACAAAGATGGGGAAAAACTTCAACTTTAATATAAATAAATCCTAAATGTTAGAATAGTTTCTACTGTTTAGGGTTTTTAGTTTACAAAAATTAGGTAGGTTAAATTAAATAGTATTTGAAATTTACAAATGTGACAGCATACATACTATCAAGGAATTGAGTATTAATAGAAAAAAAGAATTTTTAGTATAATAAAAATGGAAATAGAAGATAAGTTTTAAGCCGACTTTGACAGTTTTAGACACTAGAAAAACCTGATGAAAGATGTAGCTACAGCTTTTTATCAAGATGAGATTGATTAATAAATAAACTGAAAACAACTCAAAAATCTTGATTTCGGTGAAAAAAGATTTTGTTAAAATTGGACATTCTCATTTTAACATTTCCAACTAAGAAGCTTTTTAAAGGCGAATTTAGATATTAATAAATCTCTGTGTCTATGAGTTCTCATATAAACTTTATTAAAATTTAGGAGTTTTGAATCAGCCCTTTTTCTATTTTTACAAAATTTAAATTTTATATGTAACTGAATTTATTATAACTTCATAGCGAAAAAAAACTAATGTACTTTAGATATAGAATAATGGTGTTTAATAGTTTTTAAACTATGGTAAATGCTTGCAGTTTATGATAAAATTGTATTTAAGTAATTTAATGGAGATGATAATTTGAATATTGGAATTACAGGAAGTATAGCGTGTGGAAAAAGTACTGTATCAGACTATTTGATAGCTAAGGGGTATACCATTATTGATGCCGATAAACTTGGACATGTTGCACTTACTAGCAATGATGTAAAAAGAAAACTAGCTGAAAAATTTGGAGAGAATATTTTAGAAAATAATGAAATAAGTCGGAAAAAATTAGGAAAGATAGTTTTTGGAAATACTGAAAACTTAAAAAATTTAAATAGTATTATTCATCCTAAAATAAAAGAATTAATTTTGAAATTACAAGAAAAATATAAAGATGAAGATTTGGTCTTTTTAGATATAGCACTATTATATGAGGCTAATTTTGTTGACTTAGTTGAGAAAGTTGTTGTTGTCTATGCAGACGAAGAAGTACAATTAGAAAGATTAATTACACGAAATTCTTTATCAAAAGAAGAGGCTTTTAAGCGTATAGAAAGTCAAATGAGTCCACAGGAAAAAGCAGCATTAGGTGATTTTGTGATTAATAATAGTTATAATAAAGAAGAGACATTTCGACAGACAGAAGAAATAATTGAAAAATTAAAAAGAGGAGATAAATAAAATGACTAATGTATTAGAAATTAGTAATCTTGGTGGCGGGTATAATCGTAGAAAAATTATTGATAATATCAATATACAAATACCAAAAGGAAGTATCACAGCTTTAATTGGGCTGAATGGAGCTGGTAAAAGTACTACAATTAAACATATATTAGGATTACTTAGACCTATGGAAGGTGAGATAAAGGTTAATGGTATTACGATTACTCATGATAATGAAAAATATAGAAAGAGTATAAGTTATATTCCAGAGTCACCTGTTTTATATGAAGAATTAACATTAGAAGAGCATATAAATCTAACAGCAATGGCTTATGGATTAGATATGGAAGATACGTGGGAAAAAGCTGAAAAATTACTAGAATTATTTAAACTAAGTGATAAGAAGAAATTTTTCCCAGTACACTTCTCAAAAGGTATGAAACAAAAAGTAATGATTATTTGTGCCTTTTTAGTAGAGCCAAATTTATATATAATTGATGAACCTTTTTTAGGACTTGATCCAATAGCAATTAATGATTTAATTAATTTAATGTGTGAAAGAAGAGATAATGGAGCTAGTTTATTAATGTCTACACACATACTAGCTACAGCGGAGAAGTATTGTGATAACTTTGTTATTATTCACGAAGGGAAAATTCTAGCGAATGGGAATTTAGAACAACTAAGGGCTGAATTTAATATGGCAGGTGCGTCTTTAGATGAAATTTATCTATCATTAACGGTGCGAGATAGTAATGAGTAATATAGAGAATATTTTTGCCAATAGACGCAAGAAAGAGCAGGAGCTAAAACTAACATACAGCAAGTACATTTTTAATTCGCACCTAATTATGTTTCTTATTATTGTGTTAGGAGCAGCAATGATTAACTATTCTAAATGGATAGCTATAGCTAGTCAATTTGAATTGTATTCGGTGTTTATTGCTGCAACATTGGCTTTTAGTTATTATTTAATAAGTACAAAGGTTAAAACATATATAAAAGAAGCTGATGCGGTATTTTTGTTACCGCTAGAGAAATACTATAAAAACGTTGGTAAAAAAACTATTATTAACACAACGGTAGTACACGTTATAGCGTTTGTTATTTTCTATTTTTCAGTTAAACCTATTACGAGTATTATAGGTACTGTTGATCGAATTGCTATTTGTTTATTGATTATGGTTATTTTATTAAATAATTTATTGAAATACTTCCAAATTATTCACTATAAAGAACTTATTTGGGTTAAAATTTTACAATTTATTGTGATTTTTATACAAATTATTTCAGTCTTTATAGTTAATACTTATATACTAATTACTGATTTAGTTGGAATAATTGCGTTATCGTATAGTACATATTATATTCTTAAGAATGCTGGAAATGTAAGAAACGCTGACGATAAAGAAAAGTTCGTTGTAAAATGGAATGAAGCAGCTGAATATGACAAGCATCGTATGGAAAGTTACTTGAAATTCGTGAATATGTTTGTAGATGTTCCGTTAAGTGGAGTAAAAGTTGCTAGAAGGAAATATTTTGATGCGATTTTACCTAAATTAACTAAAGACAATTTCACTAAAGACAATAGCTTTAAATATTATTATTATAGAGTCTTTTTAAGACAGGAAAATACGGTATTTCTAGCTTTAAGACTTATGTTATTAGCTGGATTAATAATTTTTAGTTTTAAAAATCCGTACGTAAGTGCAGTAGCTATTATATCTTATAGTTACTTAACAATTATTCAACTTGTCCCTCTGTATAAACAGATGAGTAATAATATTTGGCATAGTATATTACCAGTTGATGAAAGTATCAAAATAGGTAGTTTCCAAAAATTACTGATGATTGTTATGTTAACTACTACTATTATGCTCGCAATTTTTGCTATCTTATTTAGTAATTTTGAAGGTATGACGATAATAATAATTATTCTATCAGTATTGTTAGCTAATATTATAGCTAAAATGTTTATTGAAAAAGTAAAATAGAAGGTATTATCATGAAAAATATAGCGATAATAGGAGGAGATTTATCAGGAGTAAGCTGTGCTTATTTTTTAGATAAATTCTCAGGAGTAAACTCAAGAAAATTTAATATTGATCTAATTGAAAGAGATTTAGAATTTGCGAATGATAGATTTGGAAAATTTCAATATGGTCAAGAAATTTATGATAATGGTTGGCATAATTCAATTAGTGAACAAGGTGTACTATTTTATTTAATGATCGAGTTAGGGCTTCACAGATATTTAATTAAAAGTGGTGTAACTAAAAAAGTATTTTTTACAAAAGAAGGAATTAAATATCTACCAGAAAAGATGCTTTATGGGGTACCATTAGATAAAAAAGAATTATTATTGTCAGATTTATTCACTTTTAAAGAAAAATTATCGATAATATACAATATGTATAATACGTTAGAAGATGAAGATATAAAAGAATTGACGGCTGAGGAGTTTTTTAAAGCTGTAATCAACGAAAAAATTTATGATAAACTTATTGAACCTTTATTAACTAGTTATTATTCATGTGATATTTCTAACCAAAGTATGGTTAGTTTGATGCCTGAACTTTCATTTTTAACGATTCAAAAAGAAGATATTAATAAAATATTAGAAGAAATGTATGATAAAAATGTCATAGATAATATTACAGTTGGCTCGGAATATAGATTAAAATTCACGTTAAAATCATTTATAGAAACACTAGAGGCAAATTTTTCAGATAAAGTATTTTTAGAATTGAATCGCAAGGTTGAAAAAATAGAAAAAAAAGGTGATAAGTATTTAGTTCATTCAAATGGTAGTATATATTATTATGATTATGTAATACTAACATTAAACCAGAAAAATTTTTTACCGTGGTTTAATGGAGATGAAAAAATTACTGAATTTTATTCAGATATGAATTATGTTTCTAATATAGTTGTAACTCTTGTTTATAAGCGAGATGAATTACATATTAATCGTGAAATTGGAGAAATAATTTTCCCAAAAGATGATAGTGAATATGTAACAAAGTTAGAATATGTAAGTAATAAATGGATAGATATAAAAATGAGTGGAATACAAATCGTGAGGGCTTATATTAATAGAGAAGAAGCGGTTAGCGAATTAATGGATAAAAGTGATTCTGAAATAATAGAAATAATTGAAAAAGAATTAATTAAAGTTCATGGTGTAGTTGGTAAAGTTAGTAAGTACTACATTAGTAAGGTTAAAGATAATTACAGATTTCGTTGTAAAAACTATAATAAAAACATAAATAAATTTAACGAATATATGAAAAAAGAATATCCAAATGTGTTTATAATAGGGAAGTCGAAAAAAGGTACAACTCTTGAAAATACAGTATTGGAAGCTAAAGAAGTAGCAAAACAAATATTAGAAAATATAAGATAAGAAAGAACGTACAAAGTACGAGGTGAAAAAAATGAAATTTTTTACAAATAAACAAGCAGGTGTAAAAGTAACACCAATATTTGAAGATGAAGTATACGATAGTAAGTTATTAGAATATACAAAAGAAAAAGAATTATTTTCAGGAAAACTTAAAGAAGTTCACGCCAATCTTCCTTTTGATGGAGAAAAAGAAATACTTTTAGGATTCGGGAAAAAAGAAGAGTTAGTAGAAGATAAAGTACGAGAAGTATTCTTTAAGTTGGTGAAAGCACTAGAAAAAAATAAAGAATTAGAAGTATATGTAACTTTACCTAAGGTAGATAACATCTCGACAGAAAAATTTGTAAATGCGGCAGTTGAAGGTGCGTTACATGGAACTTATAAATTTGATAAGTATAAATCAGATAGAGAAGAATTCCCAGAGATTACAATTAACTTATCAACTGAAGAGAAGTTAGATAATTTAGAAGAAGTAATAAATGAAGCTCGTGACATTATGAGTGGAGTATTCTTCTCACGTGATTTAGTAAATGAAAGGGCAGAATATTTATACCCTGAGACTCTTGCTAATATTGCTAATGAAGAATTATCAGCTTTAGGTGTTGAAGTAGAAGTATATGATGAAAAACAATGTGAAGAGCTAGGATTAAAAGGTTTATTAGCTGTAGGGCGTGGCTCAGATAGAAAACCAAGATTTATCGTTATGAAATACCTAAATAATCCAGAGGAAAGCGAAGTAGTTGGATTAGTAGGTAAAGGTGTAACTTATGATTCAGGTGGTTACTCAATTAAACCAACAGCTAATAGTATGGACATAATGCACTGCGATATGGGAGGTGCAGGAACTGTAATTGGAACAATGAAACTAGTTGCGACAAGAAAACTAAAAACTAATGTGATTGCAGTTGTTGGGGCATGTGAAAATATGATTGCTGGTGGATCTTATAAACCAGGTGACGTTGTTTCAACTTTATCAGGAAAAACTGTAGAAGTATTAAATACAGATGCAGAAGGGCGCATTACTTTAGCAGATTCAGTGTACTACGCTACTGAAAAATTAAAAGTTAGTAAAGTAATAGACTTAGCTACATTGACAGGGGCATGCTTAGTAGCATTAGGTGAATTCTACACAGGTGCAGTAACAAATAACCAAGAATTCTATAACGAGCTAAGCAAAGCTGCGAAAGAAGCGGGAGAAAGAGTATGGCAAATGCCAGCTGATGATAGCTTTAGAGAATTAAATAAATCATCAGTAGCTGATGTGAAAAATACAGGGGGTCGTTTAGGTGGAACAATAACAGCGGGATTATTCATCGAAAACTTCGTAGCTAATGATGTGCCATGGGTACACTTAGATATAGCTGGAACTGCATACCTTTCAAAAGCTGAAAAATACCTTCCAAAAGGTGCTACTGGAGTACATGTTAAAACATTATATAATTTATTAAGTAAATAATTGTAGATGATAAAGAAAGAACTCAATGATGAAATTATTACATAATTGAGTTCTTTTGTCTATAATAAGGCAATATTAGGAGTTAATAATAGGGATAGAAGAAAATTTTCATAAAAAAATTAAAAAAATATTGAATTTTTACTTGACAAGCACATACTAAGGGTGTAAAATAAGTAACAATAAAACAAAACCTTAGAAAAGAATAGTAATTTGGTAAAAAATTTTTAGCGAGCTAACGTTGGTGTGAGGTTAGTAATTTTTCTAGATGAACGCACTTTTTAGGCAATTATTAAATAATTGGTAACTCTGCCTTAAAGAGATTGAGTGGGTATATTAAATACCAAGAAAAGTGGCAACGCGGAATTGATTTCGTCTTTTTATAGTTTCTTAGGAAATTATAAAAAGACTTTTTTATTTATCTCGTGCCTTTATACAGACCATGGACTGTATCTTTCTTAGATTTAGTGTATCAAAAAGAGTGGCACCGCGAAATATCGTCTCTTTGTAGCTAGAATTACTAGCTGCAAGGAGATTTTTTATTTATAATTCGTTCTTTTCTAGAATATAATAAAGAAAAAAGGAGATAAGACAATGAAAAAATTATTATTATTCATTACATCAATTATTACAGTATTTACATTAACAGCATGCTCAAGCAGCAAAACAAAAACAAAATCAGAGGAACTTAAAGACAAAGGGAAAATAGTTCTAGGAGTATCACCAGATTATCCACCATATGAGTTTTTAACTACAGAAAATGGTAACAAAAAAGTAGTTGGAGCAGATATTTACTTAGCAGAGCAAGTAGCTAAAAAATTAGGTGTTCAAGTTGAAATTCAAGAAATGGCATTCGATTCACTAATCGCAGCTTTAAATGCTAACAAAGTTGATATGGTAATTTCTGGAGTTAACCCAACAGAGGAAAGAAAAAAAGCAGTTGATTTCTCTGATGTTTATTATACAAGCAAAGGAATTTTCGTTGTAAATAAAGATAGCGAAGAAATTAAATCTGTAGCTGATTTAAAAAATAAAAAAATCGGTGTTCAAAAAGGTTCAACTTATGAAACTTATGCAAAAGAACAACTAAAAATGGATGAGAAAAATATCCAAGCTTTAACAGATGTACCAAGCTTATTACAAGATTTAAAAAATAAAAAAATTGACGTAGTATTAATACCAGATGATGTTGCTAAAATCGCTATGAATAAATACACTGATATAAAAATTAGTACATTCAAAGCAGAAAACGATCCAGAAGCAACAGGTATGGCAATAGCGTTCAAAAAAGGAAAAGATAATAGTAATAAAGAATTATTAGAAAAAGTTAACGCAGTAATTAAAGAAATTCAAGAACAAAAAGCATTTGAAAAAGAACTTGATAAATATGCTAAAGTTGCTGCACAAAGCGAATAAAAGAGAGGTATAAAATAGAATGTTTGATTTTCTTCCAAATTATTACACGACGTATTTAGAAGCTACGGTAACTACATTAAAAGTTTCACTTATAGCTTTACTAGTAGGATTAATACTTGGAATTGTAATATGTTTAGCAAAAATTAGTACTTTTAAAGTATTTAATATAATAGCAGCAATATATGTAGAAATAATTAGAAATACACCAATACTAGTGCAAATTATGATTATCTATTTTGCACTACCAGAAATTGGCATTTCATTTACACCATTTATGTCAGCGATAATTGCTCTTTCAATTAACTCTGGTGCATATGTTAGTGAGATATTCCGTTCTGGAATATTAGCAATTGATAAAGGACAAATGGAAGCAGGACGTTCTTTAGGACTTAGTTATTTCCAAACTATGAAATTAATTATTTTACCACAAGCTTTAAAAAATAGTTTACCAGCTCTAGGTAATGAATTTATTTCATTAGTAAAAGAATCTTCAATAGTTTATTTTGTAGGAGTAGCAGATATCATGTTTACGGCAAACACTGTAAAAAATGCTACATACCAAACATTTGGACCATACCTAGTAGCTGCTGCAATATATTTTATAATTACATCAATATTATCACTATTGGTAAAACGTTTAGAGAAAAAATTAACGAAGTAGGTGAAGAAATTGTTATTAGAAATAAAAGATTTACATAAGAAATTCGGAAAATTAGAAGTATTAAAAGGTGTAAATATAAGCGTTGAAAAAGGGGAGAAAATCGTAATTCTAGGTTCAAGTGGTAGTGGGAAAAGTACAGCATTACGTTGTGTAAACTTATTAGAAACTCCTACTAGTGGACAAATTTTATACAATGGGGAAGATATTACTAAACAAAATATCAATAAATATAGAAAAAAAGTTGGAATGGTATTTCAAAACTTTAATCTTTTCCCAAATATGAGTGTATTAGAAAATATTACACTTGCACCAAAAACGTTCGGTGACGATACTGCTGAAAACATTGAGAAAAAGGCAGTTGAATTGCTAAGACGTGTTGGCTTAGAAGATAAAAAAGATGTTTATCCAAACAGTCTTTCAGGTGGACAAAAGCAACGTGTAGCTATTGCACGTGCCTTAGCTAATTCACCAGAAGTATTATTATTTGATGAGCCTACTAGTGCTCTAGATCCAGAGATGGTAAAAGAAGTACTAGATGTTATCAAAGAATTATCAGAAGAAGGATTAACTATGCTAATAGTTACTCATGAAATGAATTTCGCAAAAGAAGTTGCTGATAAGGTAATATTTATGGATGGGGGAGTAGTATTAGAAGAAGGAACTCCATCGGAAATATTCGATAATCCAAAAGAAGAAAGAACAAAAGAATTCTTCTCGAAAATATTATAATATAGTAAATATCACTAAGGAATTTAAAGGATTCTTTAGTGATATTATTTTATATTGAACTAAATATATATGCACTATAAATGTAAACGTTTCACATCGTGTTAACTCTTTTGATACAATAGGAGTTAGTATAGAGGTGTTGTAAATGAAGAATGGGAATTATGTGGAGGTAGTGTTATAGATATACTAGAAAATTTATCAAGATTAAGTTTAGTTCCTATAGTTATTATATTTTTAAATGTTAAAATATCAGGAGAAAAACATTTTAAGATAGCTGCTGTTTCGCTATTATTTGTAATTTTTCTGAAATTTTTCTTTTTAGATTATCATGATTTTCCAATTACAAAGATGGTTTATCTATTTTTAGTGCTATATGCTTTGCAGATGCTTTTTGAATATAATAAATTGTTAAAATTAATGGGAGTTATTCCAGAGGATAAAGAATAAGGGAGTGACTCAAAAATCGTGATTTCGGAGAAACAAGATTTTGTCGAGTCACCCCCGCACAGTTTATTAGATATCTAAAAAGCTTTATAAAGCGAATTTAGATATTAATAAACTACTGCGTCTATGAGTTCTCATATACACTTTGTTAAATTTTAGGACTTTTGGGTTAACCTCATTATACTAAATCTAAACTTTAGGTAGTATAGTGTTTAAAGAATTTTTTATTTATTTTAATCGAATTTTTATAGATGAAAATAAAGTCAAAGTTCGTTTATGACGAATGTTTCTTTATGTAAACTCTCGCATTTTTTTAAAAGAGAAGGTAGTTTTTATCGAAAATTAATATAAAACATAAAATATTCATGTGAAATATGAACTTTAAAAATAAAAGTTCTTGACTTTTAGAGATAAAACATATATTATTATCTATGTGCTTAAGCATTAATAAAAACTAAGGAGAATTTTCTATTTATGTTAGAACGTCTTTTTAAATTAAAAGAGAACAATACTAATACTAGAACTGAAGTAGTTTCTGGTTTAATTACATTTTTCTCTATGAGTTATATTTTAGTAGTAAATCCAGCTGTACTATCAGCAGCAGGTATTCCGTTAGATAGAGTATTTACAGCGACAATAATCGCGATTTTAGTCGGTACTTTAATTATGGCATTAGCAGCGAACTATCCAATAGTAGTTGCACCTGGTATGGGGATAAACTCATATTTCGCAACACTAGCTGCAACATCAGGTTATAACTATAAAACTTTATTAGCAACGTGTTTTTTAGGAGCTGTTATTTTCGTAATTTTATCAGCAACAAAATTCCGTGAAAGTTTAATTGATTCAATTCCTAATAATTTAAGACATGGGATTTCAGCAGCAATTGGATTATTTATCGCATTTTTGGGGCTTAAAAACTCTTCGCTTATTGTAGCAAATCCACACACAATTCTTTCATTAGGAGATTTAAAAAATCCTGTAGCTTATATGACAATTCTAGGTATCTTTATTATCCTTGTTCTATTAGCTTTAGAAGTAAAAGGAGCTATTTTCATTGGAATGGCAATAGTTGCTATTATTTCATATTTTACAGGAATGTTAAAAGTAGAAAAAATCTTTGGTATTCCTCACATGGATTTAAGTTTATTATATAATCCGGTTAGTGAAAGTATTAATGCTTTACAATTAGGATTATACGGAATAGTATTCACATTCTTAATGGTAACATTATTTGACACTACGGGTACAATGGTTGCAGTAACTAGTCAAGCAGGACTAATTAAAAATGGAAAAATGGAAAAAGCAAGAGAAGCTTTATTAGCTGACTCATTTGCTTCACTAGCAGGATCTTTATTTGGAACTACTCCAACTTCAGCTTATATTGAATCTTCTGCAGGGGTTGCTAACGGAGGACGTACAGGTCTTACAGCTTTAACAACAAGTTTCTTGGTTGTAATCTCAATTTTCTTATTCCCACTTGCAAGTAGTTTAGCATCAGTTCCAGCGATTACATCACCAGCATTAATCATCATTGGTTCATTCATGATGGAAAGTATTGCTAAGATCGACTGGTCTGATATAACAGAAGCATTCCCAGCATTTGTAACAATTGTAGGTATTCCACTTACAGGTTCAATTAATGATGGTATTGCATTTGGATTTATCTTCTATGTAGTATTAAAATTATCTAAAAAACAATGGAAAGATATTCATCCATTAATGTATTTATTTGCAATATTATTTGTAATTCAGTTACTTTGGTTACATGTATAATACAGATAAAAAGTTGAAAATTAGAAATCGAGCTCGAAAAATTTTTGAGCTCGATTTTTTACATATTGCGAATATTATCAGTTAAATTAATATAAAATTAGATAATTTATATTAATTATTTAAAAAATGTTTGCCTTTTTGATGAAGGTATAGTATTATAATAATACTATTATAAATTAAGAAAGGAAATATTATATATGAAAAAAGGTTTATTAACCGGATTGTTATTATTTGGTATCTTTTTTGGTGCTGGAAACTTAATCTTTCCACCAGCACTAGGTGTAAGTGCAGGAGGAAACTTTTGGCCAGCGATTTTAGGATTTGTTGTTTCAGGAGTAGGGATAGCAATTGTTACACTTATTGTTGGGGCACTTAATCCAAATGGTTATGGAGCAGAGATGGATGAAAAAATTTCACCATTATTCTCAACAGCGTACTTAGTTTTACTTTATTTATCAATTGGACCGCTTTTTGCGATTCCAAGAACTGCAGCAACTGCATTTGATATTGGAGTAGCTCCAGTTGTAGCTGGAAGTAGTTTACCGTGGTTATTAATTTTTACAGTTATTTATTTTGTATGTGCGTTCTTATTAGCGGTAAACCCAACTAAGATTTTAAATAGTGTAGGTAAAGTTTTAACACCTATTTTTGCTTTATTAATTGTAATTTTAGTAATCTTAGGAGTTTCTAAATTTAACTCGACAGGAGAAGCTGCTAAAACTTATGCAACTAGCGGTTTGGCATTCGGTACAGGATTTATCGAAGGATACAACACACTTGATGCACTTGCTTCAGTAGCATTCTGTATCATTGCGATGAGTGCTTTAAAACAATTAGGATTTAAAGATAAAAAAGAATTTTTATCAAGTGTATGGATTGCTGGTATTGCAACAGGTATTGGATTCAGTATCTTATACGTTGGATTAGGATTATTAGGTAACAAATTTGCAGTACCTGCTGAGGTTCTTGCCAACCCTAAAGTTAATAAAGGTGCATATGTACTATCTGAATCAGCCCGTCAATTGTTCGGTAACTTCGGAAGCATGTTCTTAGGAATCATGGTGATTCTTACATGTTTCACTACAACAGTAGGATTAATCGTGGCAACTTCAGAATTCTTTAACAAAAAATTCCCACAACTTTCATACAAAACGTATGCTACATTATTCACAGTTGTAGGATTTTCTATCGCAAACGTTGGATTACAAAGTGTTATCCAATTCTCAGTACCAATGCTATTATTCTTATACCCAATCACAATTGCATTAGTATTAATTGTTATTGTTAACAAATACGTTGCATTATCTAAGTTAGGAATGCAATTAACAATGGCAGTAGTTACATTAATCTCTATTCTTTCTGTAGTAGGAAGCACATTTAAAGTAGAGGCTTTAAGTGGTTTAATCGCAAAACTTCCTCTAGCAGCTCAAAGTTTAGAATGGTTAGTACCAGCAGCAGTTTGCTTAGTAATTGCGGCTGTATTACCAAATAGACAAAAAGGTAAAGTTTACGATTTTAGTGAATTATAGTTTTTAGAATAATAAAGTGCATTAGCTCAAAAATGAGAGCTAATGCATTTTTCTTTATATTAAATTAATTTTTTTACTTCGTCTAATAAGAACATCTCTACATTTAATGAAGTAGTGAATTTCTCAAGATTAGTAATTTTATCTTTATCGACATTATTTGTTGTTCTATAAGCTCGGATAAGTTGATTTTTAGGTGTGTTCTCTGCAGAGATAAACTCAACAATATCAGATTTATATCCGAATGCTTCTAAGACTTCGCTACGAATAGAATCAGTAAGAAGTGTAGAGAATTTTTCTTTAACAATTCCATGTTTTAACATAAACGGAAGAAATTCATCATTAAGTTGACTATTAACTTCTTTTTGACAACAAGGAACTGCGAAGAATACTTTTGCTTTCCAACCAAGAGCTTTTAGGATAGCTATGTCAGTCGCAGTATTACATGCATGAAGACTTATAACCATATCTATCTCATCTGTATTTTCGTAATCAATGACATCGCCGTAAATAAAACTTAGATTAGTGAAATTAAGTTTTTCAGCTATACTATTACAATGTTCAATAACCTCTTTTTTAAGATCGATACCTATAATTTTCACATTCATTTTAAGAACTTCTGTTAGGTAATAATAAGTAGAAAATGTTAAATAACTTTTACCACTACCGAAGTCAAGAATTGTAATTTGTTTATCAGAATTTAATTGTGTTGCAGCTTGTTTTATAAATTCAAGATACTTGTTTATCTGCTTGAATTTATTATATTTGCTCTTTAAGACCTTACCATCATTATTTTGAATTCCTAGTTCAACTAAGAATGGATATTTTTGTTTTTCGTCTAAGAAATAGTCTTTTTTCTTATTATGTTCAAATGAAATAGCTTTAGTGGCTGTTTTCTTTCTATTTACACTTATTTTGAATTTTTTTGAAATTTTAATGTTGATATTTTCATCTGTGGTAACAACATTGATGTCTTTTGCTAATTCAAAAAGTTCTTTGA
The DNA here is from genome assembly GCF_057272915.1 of Gemella sp. NCBI lineage: Bacteria > Bacillati > Bacillota > Bacilli > Caryophanales > Gemellaceae > Gemella > Gemella sp. Next base: position 15,035 of record NZ_DBHIUF010000015.1, on the reverse strand, counting down.
TCGAATTCTCAATATTTGAAGAATCTGTAGTAACTATATTAGTATGTTTTATTATCCTTTTATATCTGTATTCTAGCTGTAGATTAATACTTTTTTTAATATTAACTAATTTACCAATAACTTTATCAAGTTCTAATTCTTTATTGCGAATATTAGAAAAAGTTATTTTATTAATATTATTATTAGCTATATGAGTCAAAATTTCTGAAATAATTTCGTGTTCCATTGTAGCTCCTTTTAGTTTCTTTTTATAATGATTTCTTATATATATTACACTAGTTTTTATTAATTATCAACATAACAGAAATATAATGTCGTAATCTAGAGTGAATGATTAAAAAATGAGAATAAAACAAAAATTCAAAATTTCAAAAAGTTTAAATAAAACTGTTATATTTAGTGTTATTTTGATACCCAAATAGGCTTTATACAAGCTTTTTAAATAACTAGTACACTTTTCTTGGAAGACTCTAGAAAATCGAATTCTCCAAAATCATGATTTTTGTGTCACTCCTAGATAAAATAATTACCGTTGTTGGTTGAGTATTAGTATCATGCGTGGTATAATTTAGTAGTTAGAAAATAAGAAAAAGGTAGATAGTATGAATATATTAGATATTATTGATAATATAAAAGTAAAAACTATTTATGGAAATTTACCAGAAAGTGTAAACAATATATCTCAAGATTCTAGAAAAGTAGGTGAAGGCGACGTATTTGTCGCTATAAAAGGATATACGGTAGATGGTCATAATTATATAGAAAAGGTAATAGAGCAAGGGGCGGCATTAGTAATAGCGAGTCGTTATGAAAATTACGATGTAGAAAACTGTGCTGTGATTGTTATTAAAGAGCATGAAATTGAAAAAATTGCTAGTATGATTGCTAAGAAAATCAACGAAGGTTCTGATGTACATACTGTAGCTGTAACTGGAACAAATGGTAAAACAAGTATCTCAACATTGGTACACAATATGTTGAGAACTTTAGGAGAGAGTAGTGCCTATATAGGAACGAATGGTTTTGGAAAAAATGATGCAGAACCTGTTTACTTCGGTAACACTACTCCTGATGTAGTAACATTACATAATCAGATAGGTGAATTACGTCGAGATAATATTAAAAATCTTGCTTTCGAAGCATCATCACACGCTATGGCATTAGGTCGTATTTATAACGTAGATATCGATGTTGCTATATTCACGAACCTAACACATGAACACTTAGATTTTCATGGAGATATGCAGACATATGCCTATGATAAGAGTTTATTATTTTCAACATTAGGAAATAATTTATCAGAAGCAAAATATGGTGTCTTGAATAAAGACGATAGTTACTATAAAATCATTTCAAAATGCTTATATCAACAAGAAATAAATTACTCGATAAAAGATGAAAATGCAGACTTTTATGCTTATAACATAAGGCAATATAAAGAGGGGAAAGTTTATAAAACAAGTTTTACACTAAACTCTCCTGAAGGAACATTTGAATGTACTACTAATTATATCGGAGACTTCATGGTAAGTAATGTCCTTGCAGCTCTTATTGCTGTGTGGATAAAAGGTTATAGTGTTGAACAGCTAGTTGATATTTTACCTAAACTTGGAGCACTATACGGTCGAATGGAAATCTTAGGAGATGACCTACCGATTGATATTATAAGTGACTTTGCACATACTCCAGATGGATATGAAAAATTATTAGAAGCAACTCGTGAGATGAGAAAAGGAAAACGAACTCTTCTTGTAACTGGAATGGGTGGTGGACGTGATATTTCTAAAGGACCATTAATTGGTGAAATTATCTCAAAAGCTGATTATGTTGTTATTACAACTGATAGCCCTCGTGATGAAGACGTAGAAGTTCTAATGGGATCTATCGAAAAAGGTATGACTCATAAAAATTATGAAAAAGTATGGTTTAGAACAGATGCTGTTAAACGAATAATTGAACTATCTGAACCTGGAGATGTGGTAATTTTAGCATCAAAAGGACGTGAAGATTATGAAATTCTTCAAGGTGGTAAAAAAGTTTGGCACTCAGATCCAATCGTTGCAGTAGAAGAAGCGAAAAAGAAATTTAATATTAAATAAAAAATTGAAAGGAAAATAACGTGGTAGAAAAAATTAGAGAACAAGTAGAAAAAAGAAGAACATTTGCGATTATCTCTCACCCCGATGCAGGTAAAACTACATTAACGGAGAAATTACTATTATTCGGTGGAGCGATTCGTGAAGCAGGAACAGTAAAAGGTAAGAAAACAGGGAAGTATGCAAAAAGTGACTGGATGGATATTGAGAAACAACGTGGTATCTCGGTAACTTCATCAGTAATGCAACTTGATTATGATAATAAAATTATCAATATCCTAGATACACCAGGACACGAAGACTTTTCAGAAGATACATATCGTACTCTTATGGCAGTAGATAGTGCCGTAATGGTTATTGATGGAGCGAAAGGGATTGAGGCGCAGACATTAAAACTATTCAAAGTATGTCGTATGCGTGGTATTCCAATCTTCACATTCATTAACAAAGTTGACCGTGAAATTAAAGATCCATTAGAATTATTAGCTGAAATTGAAGAAAAATTAGAAATAGAAACATATCCGATGAATCTACCGGTAGGTATGGGGCAAAACTTCTTCGGTATAATGGATAGAAAAAATCATTTTATCGAACCGTTTAAAGAAGATAGTGACTTCGTAGAATTAGATGAAGAGTATAATATCGTAGATGATAATCCGCTTGCTCAAGATACTATGTATCAAAAATGTGTAGAGGACATGATTCTGATAACAGAAGCAGGTGTTGACTACGACTATGATAAACAATTAAAAGGGGAACAAACACCGGTATTCTTCGGATCAGCATTATCATCATTTGGAGTAGAAAGTTTTTTAAACTACTACGTAGATAATGCTCCAACACCAAAAGGTCGTCGTGGAGTTAATGAAGAAGATATCCAACCAACAGGAGAGGATTTCTCAGGATTTATCTTTAAAATCCAAGCTAATATGGACCCTAAGCACCGTGACAGAATTGCATTCTTACGAGTGTGTTCAGGTGAATTTAACCGTGGTATGGATGTAAACTTAGCAAGAACTGGGAAAAAATTAAAAATTTCACGCTCAACTAACTTCATGGCAGATGATAAAGCTACTGTAGATGTTGCTTATGCAGGGGATATTATAGGTCTTTACGATAGTGGAAACTATCAAATCGGTGATACACTTTATCAAAATAAAAAAGTTGAATTTGAAGCACTTCCTTCGTTTACACCGGAAATTTTCGTAAAAGTTTCTGCGAAAAATGTATTGAAACAAAAACACTTCCACAAAGGTGTCGAGCAACTAGTACAAGAAGGAGCTATTCAATACTATAAGACATTACATACGAATCAAATTATCTTAGGAGCAGTAGGTCAGCTGCAATTTGAAGTATTTGAGCATCGTATGAAAAATGAATACAATACAGAAGTAATAATGGAACGTATCGGACAAAAAACTACTCGTTGGATTGAAAATGAAGATTCAATTAATGAGAATATGTCAAGTTCAAGAAGTATTTTAGTTAAAGATTTATATGATAACTATGTATTCTTATTCGAAAATGATTTTGCGATGAACTGGTTCAGCGATAAATATCCAGAAGTAAAACTGTTTAGTAAACTTTAATATAAAAAGAGTATCTCAATCATTTCTTGAGATGCTCTTTAATTTTTTTAATTATATCGATGTATTAGTTAAACAAAAAATGTTGTTTAGTTATGATAGTTTTATATGTAAAAATTTGAAAAAAAATCCTTATAGGTATATAATTAAGTGTTGGCAAAATTTTATTATAAAGAGGATAGCATGAGAAATTTAATAAAGAAAATGCTGGATCTTTACAAAGAACCCAGATACAAAAGTATAGTTAATTACATATTCTTTGGAGTTTGTACAACTTTAGTAAATGTTGTTACATATTTTATTTTGTATTACTATGGGATGGAAGTTAGACCAGCGAATTTAATATCTATAACATTATCGATTTTATTTGCATATTTTGTTAATGCTAAGTACGTATTTGATTCAAAGGCAGTAGGATTTAAGAAGGTATTTTATGAACTTAGTAAATTCTTTACAGCTAGATTATCTACGCTTGTTATAGAAGTATTTGGAGTAGAATTATTCATTTACTTAGGAATGAATGCCTATCTAAGTAAATTTATTATTCAATTCGTAGTACTTGTTGCTAATTATGTTATTAGTAAATTTTTAGTTTTCACAAAGGAGAAAAATAACTAATGAAATGGTTTATTACTGATATGGATGGAACTTTTTTAAATGATAAAAAAGAAGTTGCACCAAATGCGAAAGATGTGATAGTAAAACTGCAAGATAAAGGAAGTAAATTCATAATTGCCACGGGAAGACCTGATATTGCGGTTAAGCATTATTATTACAACTTAGGGATGAACGATGTAGTTATTTCTAATAATGGAAGTTTAATTAGAAATCTATCAACAGGTGAAATAGTTTATCAAAAGAGTTTTAAAATAGAAGAAATTGAAAAAATTTATAGTATGTTTAAAGAACTAAATGATGATGAGATAGAATTTCACGTATATACATTAAATTATATTTATTGTAACCACTTGTCATTTAGTATGGCTAGAATGAAGAAACTTGAAGCGGATATGCCAGAGGAACTGAAAACGCCAATGTATATTCATGATGACATTATAGGTGAAATCAAGAAAAATAAAGAAGATTGTCAAAAAATTATGATGATTGCTAAAGATCATGATAAAGTAGTGAATTTCTTTAACAAGGTGAGTGAAGTTCTAGAAGTAGATGGAACATTCTCGGCGACTGATTTCTTCGATATTATGCCGAAAGGGTGCAATAAAGGTACTGCAATTGAAAAACTAGCTGAATATTACAATTCTCCAATCGAAGACTGTGTAGTATTTGGTGATAATTTCAATGATAAAGAAATGTTCGATGTAGCAGGCTGGAGTGTTTGTCCAAATAATGCTAAAGAAGAAATTCAAAATATGTGTGATGAAGTTATCGGAAATAATAATGATTTTTCTGTCATTAAATATGTGGAAGATTATTACGAAAAAATTAAATAAATACTTGATAACTTAGCGAAAATTTGATAAATTAGAAGGTAGCGTATTAATTACCTATATAGCGATTTACATATAAATAATTTTATATTTGATTACTATAAATTGTACAATGAAAAATAAAATAAAGGAGAACTTTCATGAGAGGAAGAAGAAATGAGAAGAAAAAGTTCAGTAGAATTATTGCTTTCTTGTCATTAGTAGTTATTATCCTAACATCAATAGGATTAACATCAAAATCTAATGCTGAAAAAGTAAATCTTGGACTGGATCTTCAAGGAGGATTTGAGGTACTATACCAAGTAGAACCTCTTAAAGACGGTCAAACTATAGATGAAGCAGCTGTTAAGGCAACTGCTGACACTATTAGTAGACGTATTAACATACTTGGGGTAAGTGAACCGGTTATTACTGTTGAATCAGGAAATAGAATTCGTGTTGAACTTGCAGGGGTAAAAGACCAAGAAACAGCTCGTAAAGTATTATCAACGCAAGCGAACTTAACTATTCGTGATATTGAAGATAAGGTATTGTTAGACGGTTCTGATTTAGAAGAAAACGGAGCGTCTCAAGGGTTTGATCAAAACAACAAACCAGATGTAAACTTGAAATTAAAAGACGCTGATAAATTTGGTAATATTACTTCTGAAATCAGTAAACGTCCTCAAGGTCAAAACTTAATGGTTATTTGGATGGACTTCAATGAAGGAGATTCATTTAAGGCTGAAGCAGCTAAAGAGAAACCTAAATATGTTTCTGCACCGCAAGTAGCTCAAACTATTAACTCTAAAGATGTTCAAATTACAGGGAACTTCACCGTAAAAGAAGCTAAAGAAATGGCAGCATTATTAAACTCTGGTGCTTTACCTGTAAAATTAACAGAGATTTACTCAAACTCTGTAGGAGCTCAATTTGGTGCCGATGCATTGCAACAAACAGTATTAGCAGGGGCTATAGCATTAGCAATTATTTGTTTATTCATGCTAGTTGTTTATCGTATACCTGGATTCGTAGCTAGTGTCATGATGGTTGCTTACGTATATATTACGGTAGTATTCTTCAACATGATATCAGGGGTACTTACACTTCCTGGTATTGCAGCTTTAATTCTTGGGGTAGGTATGGCAGTTGACGCTAATATCATCATGTACGAAAGAATTAAAGAAGAAGTGCGTGCTGGATATCCACTAAAAAAAGCATACTTAGATGGAGCTAAACAGTCATTATGGACAATCTTTGACTCACAGTTTACTACAGTAATCGCTGCAATAGTACTATTTATCTTTGGTACAAGTAGTGTTAAAGGTTTTGCGACAATGTTACTATTATCAATATTAGTCAGCTTTATAACTGCGGTATTTGGTACTAGATTATTACTAAGTTTATTAGTGAATTCTAATATTTTTAATAATCACCCAGGGTACTTTGGTGTTAGTAAGAAGAGTATTCATGAAACTAAGTTTGGTATAAATTCACTTAACTTAAGTACTAAATTTGAATGGTTGAGCTTTACTAAGCACATGAAGAAATTCTTTGCTTTAAGTATTGCGATCATGATTGCAGGATCTGTGTCTTTAGGTATGTATAAATTGAACTTAGGGATTGACTTCTCTAGTGGTACACGTATTGATGTGGCTGCGAATACAGAATTATCAGTAGATAAGATTCAAGAAGATCTAAATGCTTTAAAAGTAAAAGAAGAAAAAATAGTTGTTTCACCAGATAAAAAACAAGCAACAGTACACTCTAAAGAGAGCTTTGCACAAGATAAATCGATAGAAATCAAAGAATACTTTGCTAAAAAATATGAAAAAGATGCTAACCTAAGCGTTGTATCTCCAGTAATTGGTAAAGAATTAGCTAAAAATGCATTATTCGCATTAATGTATGCTTCTATAGGTATTATCATCTATGTAGCATTTAGATTCGAATGGCGTATGGGGCTTACGAGTGTTATCGCCTTACTGCATGACGTATGTATAATTATTTTCATAGCGAGTTTATTAAGCTTAGAAATAGATATTACATTCATCGCAGCGGTATTAACAATCGTAGGTTACTCAATTAACGATACTATCGTTACATTTGACCGTATTCGTGAACATATGCGTCATGAGAAAGTTTTAACATCAAAAGAACAAATTTATAAAGTAGTAGATGTATCGCTAAGACAAACATTAACTCGTTCTATTAATACAGTATTAACAGTTATAATCACGGTTATAGTTATGTTATTAGTAGGAAGTAGCTCAATTTACTCATTCAATGTAGCGTTACTTATTGGGTTAATCTTTGGTTTATATTCATCACTATTTATTGCAGCACAATTGTGGGCAGTATTAAAAGTACGTGAATTAAACAAAAAAGGTAAAATCGAAGTAAGTGTTCGCCAATCTCCAAGAGAGAGAAAAGAAAACGATAAAGTTTTAGTATAGAAAAATAAAGACTCAAAATTAAGGAAACTTAGTTTTGGGTCTTTTGTTTTAGTTTTCCTCAATATCAATATTTGTATTAATTTTTTTGTAAATTAGGAGGGAGATGATAGTTTATTGTTTTAATTTATAGAGAGTAAGATGAAAATTTTAAGGTAGATGTTAATATCAAATCAGACATAAAAATTTCCAGTAAAAATATTTATCTTGAAGTTAGAAGAGGGGGATGCTTTTTTAGTTTTAAAGGAGGGTGAATATATTACATAGAAAAAATAATTCTCTAAATGTCGTTATTATAGAATATAAAAAATATATAATAAAATGATTTATTTTCTTATATATAATATATATAATGTCTCTATTGGATATTTTTTTGTTAATTATTTTGGTTTATTATTTATATAAAACTATTATTTTATGATATTTTTTATTAAGTTATAAAGAAAAAATTGTTTTTTTATTGTTTTTTTTTTTTTTTTTTTGAAAAAAACAAATATTATTTCTTTATTGATGTTATTTTTTATGGTATTATATTATAGATATTTAAATAATTATAAAGGAGAGAAATAGTTGATGATTGGTAAAAACAACATAAAAAAACAGAATGAGCAACATGGCGAAAAAGTAGAAACATATTCTATAAAAAAATTCAAAGTAGGAGCAGCGAGTGTTCTAATTGGAGTAGGTTTATTCTTTGGTGCAGGTGTTGTAGAGGCTAGTGATAGCACTACTGTGCAACAAAATGGTGATAAGAAGGTAGCTGATTCTACGGAAACAAGCGTACCTGTACCATCTGCAGTTGAAGTGAAACCTGCTGAGAAAAAAGTAGAGAATACACGTGAGAAAGTAGCTACAGCTGTTGCAGAAAAGTTAGCAACTCAATCAGGTGAAAACAGTCAAGCGGAAAGTGCAACAAAAGAAGTTGACAAGTCGCTTCTTAATAAAAAAATCGAAGAATTAAAAGCTCAACTAGAAAGAGTAAAAAATAATGCTAAACAAAAATCAGTGATTGATGAAGCTTCTAAAAAATTAGAATCAGCTGAAGCTTTATTAAAAAATAATCCTACTCAGGAAGAAGTAGATAAAAAAGCAAAAGAACTTAGTTCATTAACTTCTATCTTAAAATCAATCAAGGCTGAAGAAACACCTAAAGAAAATAAAAACCAAGATAGTCGTAATGGTAAGAAGATGGAAGAAGGAACAGGTTTCCGTACTGGAGTGACAGACCACGCTTTATTTGGGGCTGTTCATTTTGATTCTGCTGATGGACCGTCAGAAAAAAATATTCCTGTCATCGGAGAGGGATCTGGAAAGAGAAGAGTGAACGTTTCTATCACATACACAAGTTCATCAACTGACACAGTAGTTGATGGGAAGGTTCGTGTGACAGTCCCAAAAGCTTTATTATATACAAAGAAAACTGAACAACCAACTTTTATACATTCAAATCTTGTTAAAAATATGATTGATCGTTCAACCGAAAGTGATTATATTTATGAAATTGTATTAAAACCAATGTCAGGAGGTACTGTAGCCGAAAGTAAATTAAATTTAACGGTAGGAACTTCAATAAAAAATTCACCGTCAAAAAATGATACATTGCCAATTAAAGTGGAATATATAGTAGGAAATGATGTATTGTCTACGGAAACGGCAACTGCAACGTTTGATTATTTATCAGAAATTATTTATAAAGAGAATGATCATAGAGAAAAAACAATCGAAAGTTATACCTCTAGAGATGAACGTGAATTTAAGTTTGGAATAGTAACTGATGGTAATTTAAAAATGACTGACAATGCCACTTTTAGAGTACCTTTAATTATGTCTAGTCGTTCTTTTTTCAGTGGAGAAGATGTTGAATTTGAAAACGGTAATGGTCGATTAACAAGTTATGACTATACCATCAGTGGGATTCCAGATTTCTTAGAATTGGATCCAAAAAGTGTAGATAATAATCAAAATTGGACTTTAGAAAATGGTATTTTAAAGCTTCATCATGACTTAGAAAAAGGGGTAGAAAAAAAACTGTATGAAGCTGGACCTATATTGAAAGTAAAAGAAGGAGTATTGAACACACAAGAGGGGATTGCAAAAGTAATTGAATCTAATAATACAAGGGGGTATGTAGCTAATCTTACTTATACGGCAATAGGACATAGACCAGATGGTTCAACATTTACTCAAACATTATCTAATCCTACAGGATTTAGATTTTATGCAGGAGATGGTGTACCTACTATAGGTAACATTTACAAATATACTTACACTAGTTCTAAACAACGTTTGTATTCAGAAGTTAGTAATATAGATAATTTCACAGCCGATTTAGGAATAACTAGACCAAAATATGATGGATCTTATTTACCAAGTCAGTATATCAACTACTTTATTCCAAAAGACAAAGAGGGAAATTATTTTTCAAAATTTAGTATTAAGAATCTTTGGTATAATGAAATAACAGAAACTAGTCAAAAAACATCAAAAATATTAAATAAGAATAGGTTTGATTCTAATTTATCTTTTAAGGAAAATTTCAAATTATATGGTGTAGGACAAGAAAATCAAGCAGAATTAATTAAAGAATATACTTCTGTTGAAGAACTGTTTAAAGAAATTAAACTTAATTCAGAAAAAAGATATACGCATTTGATTTTAAAACATCCGGGGATTGTTGATAAGTATAATAAAGTTGATGAACAAGATAAAAAAATAGCAATGATACAATCTGAATTAGGAGTTACTGTTGGAACATGGGAGAAGATGGCTAAAGACCCTTCAATTACTAGATATGAGAATAAAATTTTTCAAAGTGTTTCTGCAGAAAATACTCTTGAAAGTGCAGTGAATACAGAAAGACCGGCTACAGGAACTGGAAAAGCAGCAATTCATACTAAGGAGTGGCCAACATTAAAATTAAGAATGGAGCAACTTGGAAATGCTCAACTAACAAAAGATAATTTATCACGTGGACAAAGTATCCCAATGGCAGTTGTATATGAAGCTCCAGATTATTTTGGATTAGTAGAATCTATTGAGGATGGAAAATCGGTTTATGATTTAAATAAACTAGATTCTAAAATTAATAAACCGACTCTTATGTTATTAGCAGATTCAAATGTTCCAATGAAAAATTTTCGCTTATTAGCAGATAATCGTTTAGTTACAAGTAGTTCTTTCTATCTAGGCGGAACTAACAATTCTGGTGGTGAATATGATTATAATAAAGTAAAAGAAAATTATAATACAGTGAATCCATCAAGAATAATTGAGAATTACAAAAATACTGGTAAAAGGGCTTATCTTTTTGATTATGAAGACTTAGGGATTTCATCCTATGAAATAACAGAAAATATTAAAGGAGATGGAAATAACAAACCTGCAGTTATTGCTTTTGAAGTAGAAAATAATGGGCAAGTAACAAGTGGAACATACCCGATTGAATCTTATCTTGTATGGAATAGTGATTCTGATCGATTAATTGGTGCTGATAGAAGTATTAATGCGGATTATGTAGAAGGACATGAAGCAGGAGCAACGATAGCAAAAGCTAATACTACGGTAACATTTGTCAATAACATAGAATATTCAATTTCGTTAACGATTGCTAAGCCTGGAACGCCTGGGGTAAGAGGAATTATTGATGTAAAAAATGGACAAGAAGTAACTCTAACTCCAAGAGTGGAGAATTTAACGGATAATCCTCAAAAAGTTAAAGAAGCAATAGTGTTAATTCCTAAGACAGAAGCTGTAACTTATTTGGAGGGACCAATTTCAAAAGATTCACCAGAGTTTGATGTGTTATATACGACAACAACTAATACGGATAAAAAGACTGCAGACTATGTTACAAAAGATCAGATTACTGATTGGAAAGCCGTAACAGCAGTTAAGTATGTCTTTAAAGATAATTATACAATATCTAAAGAACATGGGTTTACACATCATTTTAACCTTCGTGTAGATAATGATAATGCTAACTTTATACAAAGTACTTCTCAAGTGTTCATAAAAAATAATGAGGGCAATTGGGCTGATTCTAACAAAGTAGGATTAGTTACAGAAGATATTAGAGGAAAATTAATTGTTAAGTATATTAATGAACAAGGTTATAATGTTGATAACGATATTATTACTAAAGAATTTGCTGGAACTGAGTATACAACAAGCAAAAAAGATTTTGTAGTATATTCTGGGAAAGCATATTTATTCAAGGAAATCAGACCGGATTCAGCAAGAGAAAGTGGAGTGTATGAGAAACAAGTAACTAAAAAGGTTGTTTACATTTATGAAGAAGCAACTATTTCTGAAGAAACTCAAACACTAACACGTACAATTAATTATCTAGAAAAAGATAACGATAGTAACGTAGTTTCACATCCGCAAGTTCAAAGTGTTACAGTTAAGAGAAAAGTATATACTGGAAAAGATACTGGAAGAGTTGTAAAAGGTGATTGGATTATTGAAAAAAATACTAATTGGGAAGCTGTAACGTTCCCAACTCTTTCAGATTGGGAAAATCCACAAATAAAAGCAAATGATCAATATGTACCAAAAACATCAATAGATAAAGTAGCAATTACTCCAGAAGTTGTGTCGAATGGAGATGTAGTAGAAAATGTTTACTATGAGCGATTCGTCCCAGTTGGTGGAGATGTAGTAGCAAAATACGTTATCGAAGGTACAACAACTGAATTAAAACAAGCAACAGATGTTGCAAAAGGATTAAAAGTTGGAAAAAGCTATACTTCAACAGCTCCAGTAGTAGGTGAAGAATTAACAGCTACTGATGGAAAAGTTTATGTATATAAAGGACATAAAGCTACATCAGCTGGAGAACAAGGTACAGTTACAGCGGATAAACAAGAAGTAGTTTATGAGTACGCACCAAAAGCAGGTGGAACAGTCATCGCTAAGTATGTAATCAAAGGAGAAACTACAGAGCTAAAACCAAGTACAACTGTATCAACAGGAGCACAAGTGGGAAGTGAGTATACAGCAACAGCACCACAAGCAGGAGAAGTCCTAAAACAAGGTGAGTTAGAATATGTCCTAGAAGGCAGAAAAGCAGACTCAGCTGCAGAAACAGGTAAAGTAAAAGCAGATAACCAAGAAATTATCTATGAATACGTACCAAAAGCAGGTGGAACAGTCATCGCTAAGTATGTAATCAAAGGAGAAACTACA
>NZ_DBHIUF010000015.1:687-2186 GCF_057272915.1 Gemella sp. | reverse complement strand
TAAAACCAAGTACAACTGTATCAACAGGAGCACAAGTGGGAAGTGAGTATACAGCGACAAAAGAAAACACACTAACAAAAGACGGATTAGTCTATGAATTAGTTAAAACAAATAATGGGCTAAAAGAAGGTTCAGCTACAGAAGCAGGTAAAGTAACAGAAGCGAAACAAGAAGTAGTTTATGAGTACGCACCAAAAGTAGGTGGAAACGTCGAAGTTAAATATGTCATTGCAGGAACAGAAGAAAACCTAAAAGATCCAGTAACATTAGTAACAGATGGACAAGTAGGAAGCAACTACACTGCGACAAAAGATATAACTATAAGAAAAGAAGACGGAAGAGTTTATAAACTTGTTGAAGCAAATAATGGACTAAAAACAGATTCATCTAATGAAACAGGCAAAGTAACTACAGAAAAACAAACAGTTACTTATGAGTATGAGTTACAAAATGGAGACGTAACAGTTAAGTACGAAGACGAAAAAGGAAATGCAATTTCAACACCAAATGAATTGAAAAAAGGTGTAGAGACAGGAACGGTTTACAATACAACTACAGAAGATGTTAAGAAACCAAGAATTCAAACAGAAGATGGAAAAGTATATAAACTGAAAGAGAAAAAAGCAGATTCAGCTTCAGAAGAAGGAAAAGTAAGTGATACACCAGCAGTAATCACATACGCATACACACTAGAAAATGGAGACGTAACAGTTAAGTACGAAAATGAAGCTGGTGAATCAATCAAACTTGATAATCACTTGAAATCTCAAGTTCCAACAGGAGATGAATATAATACTACAACTGTTAAAGACTTAACTATCACGAAAGATGGAAAACTCTACAAACTTGTAGAGAAAAATGGTGGAGTAAAAGAAGGTTCTCCAAAAGAGAACGGAAAAGTAACAGAAAAACCAACTGTTGTAACCTATGTTTACTCAGAAGTTAAAGGTGAAATTATTCAAAAATTTGTTGATGAATCTGGAAAAGAAATCAAGGATTCGACAAATACTGGTAAGAAATCACTGAACGAAAAAGTAAACTTAGAACATCCAAATCGTATTACAGATAAAGATGGTAAAGTATATGAATTTGTAAAAGTAGATAAAGTCCCAACAAACTTCACTGAACAACCTCAAACAGCTACTTATACTTATAGAGCTGTTAAAGGTCAAGGAGTAACAGTATCTTATGAAACAACTACTGGGGTTACATTAAAAGAAACTCAAACAGTTCAACCAAAAGATACACAACTTGGAACAGAATACGATACAACAACATCAAACTTTAAACCTGAACGTATCGAAAAAGATGGTAAAGTATATATTCTTACTGCAACAACTAAACCAGGTTCAGCTGAAGAAAAAGGTAAAGTAACTGAACAACCACAAAACGTAACATATGTATATGAAGTGGAACCAAATAAACCGGTGGAACCAAACAAACCAGTGGAACCAAATAAACCGGTGGAACCAAACAAACCAGTGGAACCAAATAAACCG
>NZ_DBHIUF010000015.1:0-587 GCF_057272915.1 Gemella sp. | reverse complement strand
GTGGAACCAAACAAACCAGTGGAACCAAACAAACCAGTGGAACCAAATAAACCGGTGGAACCAAACAAACCGGTGGAACCAAACAAACCAGTGGAACCAAACAAACCAGTTGACCCAACGAAACCAGTTGATCCAACGAAACCAGTTGAACCAACAAAACCAGTTGATCCAACAAAACCAGTTGATCCAAAAACACCTCAAGTAGAAGAGGGTGTTCAAAAAGCTCAAACAAAACGTTTGGCAAATACGGGAACAACAGAGAATAATACAGGTTTAGCAGGTTTAGGATTAGCATTATTCGGAGGATTATTGGCAGTTGCGAAACGCCGTAAAGATAAATAGAGAAATTTAGATAAATATCTTTATTTAAATACATAAAATTCTGGTTCTTTGTCAAGTACGGTTGATTTTGAAAATTAGGAGGAAGCTATGCTATATTAAGTAGTATAGCTTTTTTCCTATTTTTTCGTTTTAATTTCATTTCTTTCTTTTTAGTGAGAATAGCTTGACGCTCTTCTTTTGAATATCTAGGGATAGTGTATAATATTTTGTGTAAACAGAAAAGTCAAGAGAAGTTGAAAAAAAAG
>NZ_DBHIUF010000014.1:21164-36765 GCF_057272915.1 Gemella sp. | reverse complement strand
AAACGCCAGAGACTCCACAACCAAAACCAGGAGAAACACCGGAGACTCCACAACCTGAAACAGGAATCAATGTTATTCCACCAACACCAAGAATTGTGGAACGTTCAGGTGGAAATACTGTGGAAGTTGAAGTACCGAATAAAGACGCAGATACATTATCTATTACATTTACAAAACGAAATAGCACAGAAAAAGAAACAATCGTTACTAAAAAAGATAATGGTACGTGGATGATTGAAAAAGCTCCAAAAGGAGTTACAATCAATCCAACAAACGGTCTTGTTTATATTCCAAGTAAAGAGATCGAACCAAAAACATATG
Organism: Gemella sp.; assembly: GCF_057272915.1. Lineage (NCBI taxonomy): Bacteria > Bacillati > Bacillota > Bacilli > Caryophanales > Gemellaceae > Gemella > Gemella sp. The sequence continues at coordinate 36,444 of NZ_DBHIUF010000014.1, read as the reverse complement.
TAGATACGCAAACAAAACATAAGAATAAAGAAAGTAAAATTGTTAGAGTTATGCCGAATATCCTTGATTTACCTAAATTTGAAGGAACGACAGAATGGATTGATGTAAATGGAAATGTCTTGAAAACTCTTGAAAAAGGTATTCATGAGAAAGAGAAATTTGCTAGTTACGTTTGGTTAGAAAGTGTCCTTGAAGGAAACAAGATTATACACATCTACTTTGAAGGAACACCAACGGTTGACAAACCTGAATACAAAGTTACAGTATGGTTTGATGAAAATGGAAATCCAATTAAATCGGAAAAACCTGGTACTCGTGAATCAGGTGAAATTCCTGGATATAGATTTATTACCACTACAACGAAAGATGGTGTTACTGTTCATAAGTTTGAAAAAATAACACCGGTAGACCCTAACAAACCAACGCCGAATGCACCAACAATTCCTAATGCTGTACCTGGTAAGGTAACTGAAAAACAACAAGTTAAACGACTTGCAAATACAGGAGCAACAGAAACTAATACAGGACTAGCAGGTCTAGGATTAGCAATGTTTGGAATGGCATTAACAGCTATAAAACGTCGTAAAGAAAAATAGAAAATATTTAAGAGTTAATTATAGAACAATTTTTTGAGACACTTAGTAGAATAGGATATGATGATTAATTCTAAATAAGGCTGACCCAAAAGCCCTAAATTTTAGCAAGATTTATATGAAAACTCATAGACGCAGTGGTTTATTGATATCTAAATTCGCTTTATAAAAGCTTTTTAGATATCTAATAACCTGTGCGGGGGGGACTCGACAAAATCGATTTCTTCGAAATCGCGATTTTTGAGTCACTCCCTGAACAATAGTATCTGAGTCTAATTAAGCTGAAAAAGGTATTGTATAAAAAAATTCTAAATAGCAATTCTGACTCTTTGTTAAGCTCTTAGTAGCAAAAAATTCCAAAAATCTAGGTAGCACCACATTACTTAGATTTTTGGAATTTATGAAATTGTAATATTTCAGACGTTAATGTTGATAAAGATTAGAATCCACTATAGTGCAAAATACACTCTAAAGATTAATCCAAAAGATTATTCTCCAGAGTGTATTTTCATTATTTACTAAAAACGTTTTTTCATTCAAAACATTTTTTAAGAATTTTTTAGCTTCCATTTGAGCACCTTCTAAAGCGTGAGATGCTGCCCATCCGCATTGTACTTCGTTACACGCTGGTACTTCAGTAGTAACAAGAATATCTTCAAGTGCTTTAGCAAGTGCTTCTTCTACTTCTTTGTACCTATCATTATTAATAACTGATAGGTAGAAACCAGTTTGGTATCTCATTGGACCAAAATCTAATACATTATCAAGATGATTTCTGATTAGTTCAGTGATTAAATGTTCTAAAGAGTGAAGGTTAGGCATTTCTAAGTGTTCTTTATTTGGTTTGTAAAATCTAATATTATATTTATATATTTTATCTCCATTATCATCAGAATACACACCAACTTATCTAATATATGGTTCAACAACTTTAGTATAATCTAGGTTGAAACTTTCACAACAGATTTTTGCTATGTTTTTTTATTTTATTTTTTAGTATCTAATTTGATTATACAATCTCCCATTATATTTAATTGAGAACTTTATACTTTATTTTTTCCAGATAAACTACAGAGAATCATAAGGAACGGATTACCTACATAAAATAGTATTTTCGACAACAACTATTTTTAAGGTAATCTCTCCCTTTTTTCCTGAAAATATGGTATAATTAATAAGATTATTATGGACAAATAATAATTTAATATTAGATGTATTGCTAATATTAAATATAATTTTGGAGGAAATTCAAATGGAAACTAAAAAATTAGGAAAAGTAGAAATTAACCCAAGCGCCTTAGCAGTAATAGCTAATATTGCAACTACAGAAGTAGAGGGTGTAGCAAAATTACTAGGAAAAAAAGTTTATTCACGTGGAGTTGAATTAGAATTTGCAGGTGCGGAACTAATCATTGATGTATACTGTAACTTAAAAGCAGGTTATTCAGTAACTAAAACAGCTAGAAAAATTCAAGAAAACGTTAGAAATTCTATTTTTAATATGACAGAAATAAATACTAAAACTGTCAATGTAAATATTATAGGAATTGATTTTTAATTTAGGAGATATAAATGAAGAGCAGACACGAACTTAGAGAAGCAGTTTTTAAAATTTTATTTCAAGTAGAAAATACTGAATTAGATTTTATAGAACTACTAGATTTAGAACAAGAGGAAATTTCTACTAGTATTTATGTTAACAAAACATTAACAGAAATATTAGAGAAAAAAGATGAGATTGACGAAATAATTTCAAAAAATTTAAAAGATTGGAAATTAGAACGTCTTTCAAAAATGGATAGACAGATTTTACGTATTTCTGCATATGAAATACTATATAGCGATATTCCGTATAAAGTTTCAATTAACGAAGCTGTAGAACTTTCAAAAAAATATAGTGAAAAAGATGAAAGTTATAAATTTATAAATGGAGTATTAAAAGGAATCGTAGAAAACTCAACAAAATAAGAGGTTAAGTTAGATGGGAGAAAGAACATATCTAACCGTTACAGCATTAAATAAATATATTGAGAGAAAATTTTTATTAGATCCATACTTAGGAGAAATATATATTAAAGGTGAGATATCTAATTTTAAACTTCATAATAACAATAATATCTATTTTTCTATAAAAGATGAAAATACAAGAATAAATGCAGTATGGTTCGGAGCAAAAACAAAAGACTTTAAAGATGGAGATACAGTTCTAATTAAATCGAAGATTAATTATTATTTTCCTCGAGGAGAACACAATCTACTAGTTTCAGATATGAAAAAAGATAGAATAGGAGAACTTTATCAGAAATTTTTAGAGTTGAAAGAAAAGCTTGAAAAAGAAGGACTTTTCTTGCCGCAATATAAAAAACAAATACCAAGTTTTTGTCAAAATATTGCAGTAGTTACTGCTAAAACAGGAGCAGCAGTCCAAGATATTACAAGAACGATTCAAAGACGTTTCCCCATCGCAAAAATTAATATTTATTCGACTTTGGTTCAAGGAGAAAATTCAGTCCAAGATATTGTTAAAAATATTAAACTAGCTGATGATGGAACTAATGATGTAATAATTTTAGGTCGTGGTGGGGGATCAATAGAAGATTTATGGAGTTTTAATACTGAAGAAGTTATTAGAGCTATATTTAATTGTAAGACTCCTATTGTTACTGGAATTGGACATGAAACCGATACGACACTAGCGGATTTCGTATCTGACAAGCGGGCTTCAACACCGACTGCGGCAGCAGAATTAGTGACGCCGAATATAGAAGATATAAAAAATAGAATAGAATTTAATCTTGATAAATTAAATAATACTATTAGCTATATTATTCAAACATATAAGAATAGAATAAATAATAGCGAAAATAATCCATATTTCAAAAATTATTCTAGAGTTCATATTGAGTATAAAAAGACTGTTGAAATGTTTGAAAAAGATCTTAATAAATCTATACAGTTGTTGTTAAAAGATAGAAAACAGCAACTAATAAATTCTTCGGAAAAGTTTATTAATTTTGATTTATTAGCAAGATTTAAAGAAAGTTTTACTCAAGAGCTTAATCGTTTAGAAGCAAACTCACCGTTAAATATTATGAAGAAAGGATATTCGGTATCATTTCTTGATGATAAAAAGTTAACATCTGTTAAAGAAGTTAAGGTAGGAGATGAGATATCAGTTCAGTTAATCGATGGTAGTCTAGAATGTAAAGTGAACAATATATCCGGTAAAGGAGTTAAGTAATGATTAAAGAAAATTTCGAAACAAGTTTAATGAATTTAGAAAAAATTGTTGCTGAATTAGAGTCAGGGCAATTATCATTAGAAGATTCATTAGAACGCTACAAAAATGGAATAGATTTAATAAAACATTGTAATAAGCTAATAGATAAAGCGGAAAAAGAAGTAGTTAAATTAACTAAGGATTTCAAAGAAAATGAATAATTTTAAAAGTTTCATAGAAGAAAATAAAACCAAATTAAATACTTATGCTAAAGAATACCTTGAAAAATTGGATATGCCTGATTTATTAAAAGAATCTATTCGATATTCTTTAGTTAACGATGGGAAAAAGATTAGACCACTCTCATTTTTATATTTGCTTAAGTATTACGGAGTGGACTACAGCAAATATTTTGATATTGCATTAGCTATTGAGTTAGTTCATACATATTCGTTAGTCCATGATGATTTACCTGAAATGGATAATGATGATTATCGATGGGGGAAACTTACGAATCATAAGGTATTTGGTCAAGATATTGCAGTACTAACGGGTGATGCAATGTTAACTTTAGCATTTGAAGTTCTTAGTGATGCAGATGTTAAACCAGAATTGAAGGTTAGATTAATTAAACAATTTGCTAATTATTCAGGTGCGATGGGGATGATTGCTGGACAAGTATATGATGTGAAGCAAAAAAATTATGATGTAGATGCAGACTATTTAAGAAGGATGCATAGTTTAAAAACAGGGCGTTTAATTGAGTTACCTATGGACTTCGCATGTTTAGTAGCGGATAAACTTGATGAATATAATGATATTAAAGAATTTGGACAACAATTAGGTATTGCTTATCAAATAAAAGATGATATTCTGGATTACTATGGAGACTTTGAAAAAATAGGAAAATTACCAAGTGATGAAGATATGATTACTTATCTTAGTTTTTATGGCATTGAGGAATGTGAAGAATTACTTAAAAAACATACACTTAACGCCATTAATGTGGCAAAACGCCTTAATAATAATTTACTAGAAGATTTTGCAAATTATTTATTAAAAAGAGAAAAATAGTTTACGACAGATTAAAACAAAATCACTGTAGATGGATATTTCCAATCTATGGTGATTTTGTTTATAAAAGTAAAAATTCGAGACTGGATTTTTTCCATGCCCCGGATTTATTATGTAATAAAATATGAAAAGGTAAAAACCACGAAAGTTTAGGGGTAAACTTCGTGGTTTTTTACAGTATAAATATTAGTTTAACTTTAGGGAATAGGTTGCTCATAAACTAATATATTTTAAAATGTTGGCTGTAGATTACTGGCACAAACATGAGGATTACTTATTAATTGTAAAAACTAAAAGTAGTTTGCTTCTACAGTTGACAAATTAATACTGTATTTTTTTGATATAATCAAAAAATTGAGACCTATTTTTGACCCTAAACATAAAGTAAAATACTTTACATAATTATTATACTAAAAAAAATAATAAATTTAAAGTATTTGTGTAAATTTTATCAATGAAAATGTTTTTATACTTTATTTTCGGATTTTAAACTTTTATTAAAGTTAGTTTAATGGTAAAATTAACTAAAAGATTATAAATTTAATGTAAGCGGAGTTGAAAATTAATGAAAGTATTAGTAGCAGTTAATGAGTTTAAGGGCTCATTATCATCAGCAGAAATAGGAAAAATTATTTCCAATAAACTTAATAATAACTATAAGAATATTATCACATATACTCAAGTAGTTGCTGATGGAGGTGATGGATTTCTAACATTATTTAAGGGGTTTACAAATAATAAATTTAGAACGGTTAATGCAGCGTTACAAGAATGTGATGTGAATTATCTTTTGAATGAAGAGAGAAAAGAAGCGGTTATTGAGGTAGCAGAAGTAATAGGGATAAAACAATTAAAAGATGAACAAAAAGATCCATTTAAAACTACAACAATAGGTTTAGGAAAGTTAATTGTATTTCTTCTAGAAAAAGGGATAGAACATTTTATTATAGGTCTTGGTGGAAGTGCGACAAATGACTGTGGAATAGGAATGTTAAGTGAATTAGGTATTAAATTTATAGATGAAAAAGGACACTTGTGTAAACATGGTATTAGTGATTTAAGAAAAATAGATGATATTGATATTAAAAATATTAATTCTAAATTAACTAAAGCGAGGTTTAGTATCATAAGTGACGTTAGCAATCCATTGATAGGAAATAATGGAGCAACTTATATATTTTCAAAACAAAAGGGGCTTGATGAGAATAAATTCGCAGAAGTTGATAAATATATTGAAAAATTTTCCAATAAAGTTAATTTAGCTACTGGAAAAAATAACACTTTCATCGAAGGTAGCGGCGCTGCTGGCGGATTAGGTTATGCTTTTATGTCTTTTTGTAACGCTACTATACAGTCAGAATCTGAGTTTATGATTAATTATCTAGAGTTAGAGAAAATTATTCGAGATGTAGATGTTGTTATTACTGGAGAAGGTAAATTAGATAAACAGAGCTATATGGGAAAAGCTCCAATCGAAATTGCAAGAATAGCAAAACGATTTAATAAAAAAGTTATTTTTTTAGCGGGTAGTATTTTAGATGATGAATTATCTGAATTAAATGAAGATGATAAAAAATTAATTAATGCATCGTTTTCAATTCAAAGAAAATTTACGCCATTGAATATAGCAATGGATAAACACATTTCAAAACAAAATATTGAAAATACAATTGTTCAAATATTTAATATATTGGAGTTTAATTATGGATAAAAAGAATAATATACTAATGGGAATATTTTGTATAATAATGTCGGGATTCGGTTTTTCATTGATGGCGTTATTCATCAAATTATCTGGAGATTTACCATCTATGCAGAAAGGTTTTTTTAGAAATATTATAGCTGTTGGAATTTCGTCAATACCTTTAATAAAACACTGGAAAAATATAAGTTTACCTAATAATAAAGTTTCTTGGAGTATTTTAATCTCAAGAAGTATTTTTGGGACAATAGGCTTAGTATTTAACTTTTATGCAATTTCACACATTAGTCTAGCAGATTCTACGATTATACAAAAACTTTCACCATTTGTAATAATTATACTATCTTATTTTTTCTTTAAAGAAAGAATGACAATGTTTCAACTTTTAGCGGTTATTATTGCATTTATAGGTGTAGGATTTATTATAAAACCTACAGGTGATGGATTAATAAGTACAGGAGCTCTAGCTGCACTCTTAGGGGCGTTTTGTTCAGGGATTGCTTATACTTGCGTAAGGTATTTAGGTACGCATAATGTCTCAGGAGAGTTTATAATTTTCTTCTTCTCATCATTATCAACAATATTATTATTACCTTATTTAATTTTTGATTATCGCATGATGACGATGTATCAATTATCTATGCTGATTTTAGCTGGTGCTTCCGCTACGATAGGACAGTATGGAGTAACATTTGCTTATAAGTATGCAGCTGCTAAGAATATTTCTGTTTTCGATTATTCTCAAGTATTATTTTCAGGGATCTTAGGATTTTTATTTTTTAGTGAGTTACCAGACTTGCAAAGTTTAATCGGATATATTATAGTTATTTTTGTAGGGGTTATTTTAGTATTAAAGAGTAAATAAAGGAGAGAAATAATGAAAAGAAAAAGAATTGAAATAATGACAATAGTGTTTATTATTCTATGTACTGTTGTACTTTACGTTATACAAAATAATAAGATTGCTTGGTTTAATAAAATTTTAAAAGATGAAAATAAGAGCACAAATGTGTTAAAAACAGAAAATGTAGCTAATGCAAGAGATGGTATAATGGGGGTAACGCAACCTTATCCATTTATTACCAATCAAAATGGAGTTGAAAATAATTTACTTCAAAATGCTAATGGTAGTCTTATAGGACAATTAATTTACTTACAAAGAGAGAATCTTCCAGAAGCAGAACAAAAGTTACTAGTTAATAATAAAGATGCTACTCAATATATACTTGGTTATCTTGCTGGTCAACAAGCAGCACCGTTTGAGCAAGGAGAAACTGTTGAAGTTAATAGGAAGTTTCCTTACTATATCCAATGGGATAAACGTTGGGGTTATGATAAATTAGGTGGGACAAATATAGCAATAGGTGGTTGTGGACCAACTTGTGTAGCGATGGCGCTAAGTGGAATATTAGATGATAAATCAATTACACCAAAAAATATTGCAGAAAAAGAAGATGCTAGTGGATACTTTACAGATGCAGGTACAAAATGGAGTTTCTTCGATTATATTGCTAAAGAATACGGAGTTAAATCAACTGATGTACCACTTAATGAAGAAACTATGAAATCTGCATTAAGTAAAGGAAATCCAATTATCGCCTCTGTACATCCAGGTAAGTTTACAACTGTTGGACATATTGTTTTAATAACAGGAGTAGATAACGAAGGGAAATTTATAATTAATGATCCAAATAGCTATACAAGAACACTAAAAAAATGGTCTTATGACGAATTAAAAACTGAAATAGTAGCAATGTGGGAATTTTCAAAATAAATTATATAGATAAATCCTTGAATTTCAAATGAAATTTGAGGATTTATTTTTTTATAAACAGGAGTGTATAACTAAAGAACGTTCGAACCAATAATTTGATAAAACATTTGAAAACCTTTATAATAATACTTATGTAATTTGCGATAATTAATGTTTTATATGATTTAATCGTAATAAATATAAAAGATGGAGGAAACAAAATGTCAGTTCTTGATATAAAAAATTTAGAAGTATCAATTAATGAAAAACAAATATTAAAAGGACTAAATTTAGAAATTAAATCTGGTGAGATACATGCCGTAATGGGACCAAATGGTGCAGGTAAATCTACTTTAGCATCAGCAATTATGGGTCACCCAAAATATGAAGTAGATGGTGGAAGTATTTTATTAGATGGTGAAGAAGTATTAGAAATGGAAGTAGACGAAAGAGCTCGTGCTGGTCTATTCCTAGCAATGCAATATCCATCTGAAGTACCAGGAGTACCAACTTCAGAATTTATTAAATCTGCAATTAATGCGCAACGTGAAGATAGTATTCCTTTAATGCAATATATTAAAAAATTAGATAAGACTATGGAATTTTTAGAAATGGATCTAAAAATGTCTCAACGTTATGTAAATGATGGTTTCTCTGGAGGAGAAAAGAAACGTAACGAAATATTACAAATGATGATGATAGAACCTAAATTTGCTATTCTAGATGAGATCGATTCTGGATTAGACATCGATGCTCTAAAAATCGTATCAAAAGGTGTTAATAAAATGCGTGGAGAAAACTTCGGTTGCTTAATTATCACTCACTACCAAAGATTATTAGATTATATTGAGCCAGATTTTGTACACGTACTTATGGATGGGAAAATCGTAAAATCAGGTGGACCTGAACTAGCACTTCGTTTAGAAAAAGAAGGTTATGACTGGTTAAAAGAAGAGGTTTAATATGGAGAATAATAAATTAAAACTAAGTATTAAAACTTTACAAAGCATCTTTTCTAATACAAATGAACCCGCTTGGTTTTTAAATACTAGAAAATTAGCTTTATATAAGAGTTATACGTTACCTTTTCCAAAATTAGAGTCTATGGAGTTAGAAAGATGGAACTTATTTAATGTTGATTTTTCAACTCTAAGATTAGAAAATGAAGGAAATGTAGATATAGCTGAATATGGTATTAATAGCGATGATTTTGCTGTAGTTCAAAAGAACAATACTATTGTACATATTAATATTCCAGAAAAATATGCTGATAAAGTTGCTATTAAAGATATTTTTACTGCAATGAATGATGATCATATTAAAGATAGTTTTATGAGTGTTGTTGACTATGCTGAAAGTAAAGTAACAGCTGTTCACTATACACTATTAAATGCTGGATTATTTATTGATGTTAAGGATAATGCTGTAATTGAAGAACCGCTTCAATATATCGTGATTTCTGATAAAGAACAAAGTTTATTCAACCATGTAACTATTCAGGTTGGAAATAATGCAAAATTCAACTTTATTGAAAACTACGTAAATAATCAAAAAGAGGATAAGGCACCATTCAGTTTAGTATCTGAAGTAGTTGCACATGAAGGAGCTCAAGTTAACTATAGTTCAATTACGAACCAACCAGGTGAAAAACGTGGAACTATTTTACGTCGTGGTTTAACTTATAGAGATTCATTAATAAACTGGAATGTTGCTGCAATGGATGAGGCAGACGTGTATCACGATAATACTACAAACATTCTAGGGGATGGTTCTGAAGCAAATCTTAAGATTGTAACTCTAGGAGTTAAAGAACAAAAAACTTACTTCAATAGTGAAGTAGTTAACCAAGGCTTAAGTAGTAAAGGTGATATTTTACAACACGGTGTACTATTAGATAGATCACATATCGTATTTAACGGTGTAGGATTTATCGTAAAAGGTGCGACAGGTTCTAATGCTTACCAAAGTTCAAGAATGTTGACACTTTCTTCAGAAGCAAAAGCAGATGCAAATCCAATGCTATTAATCGATGAAAATGATGTTATGGCTGGTCACGGTGCATCGCTAGGACGTATTGATGAAGAGCAATTATACTACTTACAAAGTAGAGGATTAACTAGAAAAGAATCTAGTAGATTATTAGTTCATGGATTCCTATCTCCAGTAATCTCAGAGTTAACAGTAGATAAAATTAAAGAACTTGTAACAGTGCTTATTGATGAAAAAATTAACAATAACGAGAGTGAGTAATAATGATAGATTTTAGTAAATATAGAGAAGACTTTCCTATATTAAATAGAAAGATATCAGGAAATGATTTGATATTTTTTGATAATGGAGCTACTACTCAAAAACCTAATCAAGTGATTGATGCTATTACAGATTACTATAAAAATTATAATTCAAATATTCATAGGTCTGTTTATACCTTAGGTAATGAATCAGAGAAAATATACGAAGAGTCTAAAGAGTTAGTAAAAGAATTTATAAACGCAAGTAGTTATGAAGAAGTAATCTATACTAGTGGAACTACGGAAAGTTTAAATTTTGCAGCAAGAATTTTAGAACAAGATGTAACTGAAGGTGATGAAATTATCCTTACCTACATGGAACACCATGCTAATATTATCCCTTGGCAGCAACTAGCTAAACGAAAAAATCTTGTTCTTAAATATTTAGAATTAGATGAAGAAGGAAAAATTAGTATTGAACAATTAGAAGAATTTATTACAGATAAAACAAAAATTGTATCAATGTGCCATGCTTCTAATGTACTAGGTAATATAAACCCTGTTTATGAAATTGGAGATTTATTAAAAGATAAGGATATTTATTTTGTAGTAGATGCAGCGCAATCCGTTCCTCATTTAAAGATTGATGTTCAAAAAATGAACTGTGACTTTTTGGCCTTTAGTGCGCATAAGATGTGCGGTCCTACTGGTATTGGAGTACTATATGGTAAAAAAAACCTATTAGAAAAATTTGATCCGGTTGAATTCGGTGGAGGAATGATTGGTATCGTTGAAGATAATTCAGCAACATGGGCAATTCTTCCTGATAAGTTTGAAGCGGGAACACCACTGCTTGCACAAGCAGCAGGATTAGGAGAAGCTATTAAGTATTTGAATAGTATCGGTTTAGAAAATATTGAAAAGTACACTAAAGAACTTACTAGATACATGTATTCTGAACTTTCTAAAATAGATAATGTAGAGATTTATGGAACGAAAAATATAGATGATAGAGTTTCACTAGTAACTTTTAATTTGGTAGGAGTTCACCCTCATGATTTAACAAGTTTTCTAGATGCTAAAGGTATTTGCATAAGAGCAGGGCATCAGTGTACTCAACTATTATTAGGAAAGCTAGATACATTCTCAGTAGCTAGAGCGAGTCTATATTTATATAATACGAAAGAAGAGATAGATTTCTTTATTCAAACATTAAAAGAAACGAAGGAGTTTTTTGAAAATGAGTTTTAGTGATTTAAAAAGTTTATATAAACAAGTAATCTTAGATCATAGTAAGCATCCTAGAAATAATGGGGAAATAGAGAGTAGCTATAAGTTGGAGATGTTGAATCCGTCTTGTGGAGATAAAATAACTGTTAGTATGAAATTAGTAGATGATATTATCGAAGATATAAAATTCGTAGGAACAGGTTGTTCAATTTCACTAGCTTCAGCTTCTATGTTAACTGAGGAATTAAAAGGTTTATCAGTAGAAAAAGCTAATGCCAAGATTAAAGACTTTTTAAATATGATTATGGGAAATGAATTTAATGAAGAAAACTTAGAAGATAGTATTTCATTACAAAATATTTCTCAACTCCCAGCTAGGGTTAAGTGTGCTACTTTAGCATGGAAAATTACAGAAAAAATTTTAGAAGAAAATAAATAGAAAAAGGAGTGATTGCATTGAATAAAAATGAAGAAATGTTTACCGATTATCAGTATGGATTTTCAGATAAAGATGTATCTATATTCAAAACTGATAAAGGATTAACAAAAGAAATCGTTAAAACAATTTCTGAAAGAAAAGAAGAACCTAAGTGGATGTTAGAATACCGTCTAAATGCATTAAAAGAGTTCTACAGAATGCCAATGCCTACATGGGGTGGAGACTTATCTGAAATTGATTTTGAGGATTTAACATACTATGTAAAACCATCAGAAAAAACAGAACGTTCATGGGACGAAGTACCACAAGAAATTAAAAATACTTTTGAAAAACTTGGTATTCCAGAAGCGGAACAAAAATACCTTGCAGGTGTATCTGCACAATATGAGTCAGAGGTAGTTTATCACAATATGCATAAACAATTTGAAGAAAAAGGAATTATCTTCGAAGATACAGATACAGCATTAAAAAATCATGAAGAAATCTTCAAAGAATATTTCTCGAAAGCCGTTGATTTCAATGACAATAAATTTGCTGCATTAAACTCAGCAGTGTGGTCAGGTGGATCATTTATCTACTGTCCAGAGAATGTATCAGTAGAAGCACCGCTTCAAGCATACTTCAGAATTAACAGTGAAAAAATGGGGCAGTTTGAACGTACTTTAATTATTATTGAGAAAAACTCTTCTCTACACTACGTAGAAGGATGCACAGCTCCAACTTACTCAGCAAGTTCACTACATGCTGCTGTAGTAGAAATTTTTATCAAAGAAAATGCTCGTTTCAGATATACAACTATTCAAAACTGGTCAACGAACGTTTATAACTTAGTTACTAAGCGTGCGATTGTTGAGAAAAATGGTACTATGGAATGGGTTGATGGAAACTTAGGTTCTAAATTAACAATGAAATACCCAGCTTGTATATTAGTTGGTGAAGGAGCAAGTGGAAGTACACTATCTATCGCTATGGCTAGTGAAGGGCAAGTACTTGATGCAGGGTCTAAGATGATTCATTTAGCACCTAGAACATCTTCTACTGTTGTTTCTAAATCAATGTCTCGTCGAGGCGGAAAAGTTAACTACCGTGGATGGATTCACTTTGGTAAAAACTCTGAAGGTTCTCGTTCAAATATTGAATGTGATACTTTAATCTTAGATGAATACTCAACTTCAGATACTATTCCTTATAATATTGTTAAAAACTCTAACGTATCACTAGAGCATGAAGCAAAAGTATCTAAAGTTTCAGAAGAACAACTATTCTACTTAATGAGTAGAGGTCTTGATGAAGGACAAGCTACTGAAATGATAGTTATGGGATTCATCGAACCATTTACAAAAGAACTTCCTATGGAATATGCTGTTGAATTAAACAGATTAATTTCATTTGAGATGGAAGGATCTATAGGATAAGCTATAACATAAAAACTTAAATTTTAAATAAAGAAGAAAAGAGGGGAGACTCAAAATCGTGATTTCATAGAAATCGATTTTGTTGAGTCTTCCCTCAAAGCTTGTTAGATATATCTGAAAAGCTTTTATAAAGCATATTTAGATATTAATAAACCACTGAGTCTATAAGTTATTATATACACTTTGATAAAATTTAGTTCTTTTTAATCATTCCACTTGTTTATAAATTGCTATATTGATTTACTGTGGTTGTTACAGATACTCTTCCAACTCCTGCTCGGTTAGATTTAATTTTTGTGCTCCTAACTCTTTTGTTATAATCCCTTCTTTTACTAAGTTTACTATTACTGTTATTCTTCCTTGCTCAATTCCTTGTTCAATTCCTTCCTCTCTGCCAGCAACGCGACCTTGTTCAATACCTTTTTCAATTCCTAACTTCAGTCCTTCAGCGTGTCCTTCAGCGCGTCCTTCAGCACGTCCTTCTGCGAGACCGGCAGCCATACCATCAGCGTGTCCTGCTGCACGTCCTTCTTCCTGTGCATACATATACGATGCCCAGTAGTGGTCTTGTTGTCTTGTCATTTGATCATACATACGTTTTTCCTCCTTAGTCCAGTTTCTAAGATTTAATAAATTATCGGCTTGGACAAGTACATCATCGGGTGCGCTTGTGTACTGTTTGTTCCCGAAAAATTCCAGCCATCTTATTTTTTTATAATCATTGTTTAAGTTTTCTTTATATTTTTTCAGTTCTAAAAATACAATTTTTAATAACGGCATTTCTTTAGTGTCATTATCCACATGCATTTTAAGTTCTGTGTTTCTAGTTTCTTCTTTGATTAAAAAAGTACTTATAGCTTCGTCGCCTTCAAAGTAGTTTTGATCGACGATAGCTGCTACATACACCGGTGGCAATTTTTTATAAATAGCGAGCTGCTCTTTTTCGTTTTGTTTTAATCTCTCAATATTGTCATTTACTTGCTTACATAAATATGCCCAGATTCTGTTAATAAAGAATACCTGCTTGGCGAGTTGCACTTCGATAATTACCTGTGCATGGTTATCTAATTCCACTAGAATGTCTACAGCTATATTGAAATCAGAGTCTACATTGCTGTTTGCTGTGAATATTTGATTTCCTTCTATAAGCTTTGCACTTTTTGCGGGTAATTCGAAAATATCTTTTATAAATTGTAGCGCCACTTCTTCGTTACGAAATACTTTTTTTACTACTAAATCATAAGTTGGTTTTATGTTTTTATGTCGTTCCTCCATTATGTTCTCCCCCTTGTTTGTATTAATTATAATTTTTCTTAATTTTATTCTACCCCATTACTAACTTTATTATACTAGAAAAAAAATATTTTTTCTAATGATAACATTGGTATTTATAGTGTATTCTATCAATTCAAAATTTAATTGCACAAAAAATGTGAATATTAGTATGAATGTGGGGGAATTATTAAAGATTTGAAAAAATTTTAAGAGCTACAGTATATCTATAGTTCAGAAGTTTTGTTTAAATATTATGGATAGTATAAGACTATATTTTTATAAAAAATTGTATAATAATAATAATAATAATAATAATAATAATAATAATAATAATAATAATAATAATAA
>NZ_DBHIUF010000014.1:0-21064 GCF_057272915.1 Gemella sp. | reverse complement strand
TCGAAGGGCGGTAAAGGAGATATTTATTGTAGAATATTACCTTTTAAAGCCTTAAAATATTGAAAAGTTTATGTGGAAGTGTTATAATATTTAATGGAATGCAATGTATTTTTATAAGTTTAATAATTTTTTAAAAAAAGTATAGATTTAGAAAAATTTTTAAGTATATATTAAGTAAATGTTGTAAAATATTCTAGATAAGATAGAAGAAACAAGGAGAAAGGAAATGAACAATTTGCAAAATAGAGATAAACAAACGCGATTTTCGATAAGAAAATATAGTGTCGGTGTTTTTAGTGTGTCTGTAGCGACATTGTATTTCTTAGCTGGAGGGAATGCTCTTGCAGCTGATAATAATGCACCGCGTATATCGGAAACATCAAGTGGAGCACCTGGAAATTCAACTGATCCAGAAACAACACCTAAAGAAAAAGAAAACAATGAAACTTTAGCAACTAATAATACGAAGCCAGTAGAAAATAAAGAAACCCTTAATGCGGCGCAGAGGGCAGAAGCGTCTACGTATGCTAATACTAGAGGTCGTCGTGTAAGAAGAGATACAGGAGACGCTCCTGCCGGCGGAACTTCTAATACTTCTACTGGAACTGAGACTCCAACTGGAGCTTCAACTGGAAATAACGAAGCATTAGATTCTGCTCTAACCGAACGTAAGGGGGCTACAGTACAACCAGATCAACCGGGGATAAATATACCAAAAGGAAATGAGAATGGAGCAGATGATCCAAATGCTCACTTGAGTTTCAACGATCCTGATCATACTGTTACAGTTGAAGAAATGTGGAAGATTATCCAAAATATGCCGGATGATTTCCAAAATAACGAGCGTTCATACTTGAGAAACATGGATACTCTAGGAAATGACCTTCGTTTTGATAAGACAGAAAATAACCCAGAGGGTGTACCGCTTCAACCGGGTGAAATCCGTGAAATAAATAGTTTTGGTGGTTGGCATGCTATCAACAAAGAGGGACATGCGGGTAAATTCGCCGTCGGTAAGAAAAATGATCAAGGATATTTCACTGGTTGGTATAAAGATGAAAACGGAAATCGCCAAGAAGGTGGAATGCTCGGTTCTGATGCACTTGACCGAATCTACCTTCATGAACAAGCATTAGACCGACGCTTCAAATATATGTTAATGCTTGCCAAAGGACGTACTATCGCCAATAAAGATGATATAGCACAAGATGGCTCTACGTTTAATATAGTGACAGCAAATAGTGCGGAGAATAAAGCTAACCTTGCTTCCTTACCTATAAAAGATAAGGAAGATATACTCCAACACGCACCAAATATTGAAGGTTTCAATGGGATAGAAAAAACGTTCACAGCCTTTTCGACGGCATATGGAAGTCGTTTGAAAATCGAGTTTGTAACGGGATATATCTCAGACTTTGAAGGGTCAAAAGGAACTTATCGTATCGTTGTTAAAGCTATTAAAAAGGATAAATCTGAAGAAACTGTCTATGACCACACTATCAACCGTATTGACAGTGTAGTAGAGAACGAAGAACGTTACAGCCAAGGTGTGGATTTAAGCGGGGTTAATAGAGTAATTAAAAATATTTTAAAGGATGAGTACGATAAAAAAGTCAATACTCTTGCAGATGCTAAATATAAGGAAAAATATCCGAGTGAAAGAAGAAAAGATAAAGAGAAACTAGAACCTTTAAAAGAGGAAGCAAAACAAGAACTCGTTAAAAATGGAGACGTTATATATGAGTTACCTATCGATAAGGATGAATTACGAGAAGATACAGGAAAGCGAAGAGGTAAGTTTAAAGAAAATCTTAAAATCGAAGCTAGTAGTTATGCAAAAGTAGCAAATAACCTCAATAATGTATTAAAGAAAATTAATGATGCGGAGGTAAAAAGAAACTCTCCAATATGGGATACCTCATCTGAAAAAACTTTAGAAAACCCAAATTTAGAAAAATCTAAAGACCCAGATCGTGTGTTTAAATTATTAGATTTTATATTACCAACTGCGAAAAAAATTATCTATCATGCAGATACAGACCAATTAGAACTCGTAACAGATCCAGATAAAGTAGCCAAACATCGTAAAGAGTTAAAGGATAGACTAGCAGCTAAAGAAGCAGAATTAAATACTGCTAATGAAGAGAAAAAAATTGAACTAAATAAAGAAATCTCTGCCTTAAAATCAGCCATTGGATCTACAAATGCCTATACTTACACGGAAGCAAGAAACGGTAGTAAAGAAGCGAAAATCCTTGGCTCATTCATGAAAGACAAAACAAAACCTGATAGCACTGAAGTATCAGAGGCTGAATATGGAAAATATCACACTAATGAACTTGCTGCGAATGAAAATGATGGTCTTCCAAAATTCACGCGCTATTTTGTTGAAAAAGAAAATGTTGCACGTTCAAATGTGCTAGCTGATAATAAATTATCAGAAAGAATTGCTACTGAAATCGATGGTGATCAGGATAAACTAGGTAAAGGTGGATACTTCTCAACAGGAGATATTCCATTAGGCAAAGACGTTGTATACTATAAAGTGCAAGTGTTTGCGGAAAATGAAAAACGTGTTGGTGTTAATAAACAAAGTCCAAGACTTCAATATAACTTACCTATCCTAGCCGATTTCTCAGTTATTCAAGATACGGTAGAACCGTCAAAAGAAGTAGCAAGAAGAATTATTACTAAGTTAAAAGAGCAAGGTAAGATTACTGGAGACCAAGAGAAGAAAATAAAAGAAGAAATCGACAAGAGTAAAAAGACATCTGAACTAAGAACAGCTATGTCAGGAGATGTAAAAGTTAAGTATCAAACTGTCGATGGAACTCTATTGACGCTTAAAAATACTGTAACAGGTCAAAAAGAAACTGATTTAGGTAAAAAAGATACAGACGGAACATATATTGCTCAAAAAGATCAATTATTAGGTACAGATTATGATGTAACAGGCAAAAAACTTGCTACTTTAACAACAGATGATGGTAAACGCTATAGATTGAAGAGATCATTAGATGACAATTCGGTTGAAGATGGAAGATTAAAAGATTCTGCAAGTGACACAGGAACGATAACTTCAGGAGCAAGAACAGTAACTTATGTATATGAGGAATATACACCACCTGTTACAGGTAAAGGTATCGTTCACTTCAAGAAACAAGTAACTGATAATACAACTGAAAAGTTAACAGGATATGACGATATTACGCTTGAAGGCGATGTGGGGACAGAATTTTCATCTGAATCAGTTAATGCTAAAATCACAGCACTGAAAAATGCTGGGTATGAGATTGTCAGTGATACATTTACAAATGGGGATAGAATAATTGACTCAACGGCTGATGTAGACGGACAAGACCCAAGTCAGGTGTATAATGTAATTGTAAGAGAAAAAGTGGAAACAGTAACAACTCCACCAACTCCAAATACACCGGTTGATCCAAATAATGAAGAAGGACCAAAATGGCCGGAAACAGGATTAGCAAAATCTGACTTAGAAAAAGAAGTAACAAGAACAATTAATTACTTTAAAAAAGAAACTGCAGACGGGGAAAAAATTGCAGATGCAAAACCTACAAAGGTAGACAAAGTATTATACAAACGTACTGCAACATATAACTTAGTTAGCAAAGAAGTTACTTATAGTACTTGGACAGCAACTGCAGATGATACGCACACAGCTACAAGTTTTTCATCAGTGAAAACTCCAGTATTAACTGGATACGTAGCAGATATTAAGGAAGTTACAGATGCACCAGCAGCGCCAACTGCAAACGGCGAAGTAACGAATATGACTAGAGAAGTTGTATACACTAAGTTAGGTTCATGGGTACCGAAAATACCAGGAAAAACTCCAATACCAATTCCATATCCAAATGATCCAAACGATGCAACAAAACCTAAATATCCAGATTATCCAAAAACACCGGAAAATCCAGGAGAAACACCAAACCCTCAACCTGAGAATCCAGACGGGGGAACTCCTGAAAAACCAAAAACTCCAGAATTACCGGTAATTCCATACGAACCAGGGTACACACCGGGAATACCAACAGATCCAACACAACCAGTGGATCCTAAGACAAATCCGCTAGTACCATTAACACCGGTAGATCCAAAAGATCCTAAAAAAGGATACAAGGTTCCAGAAATTCCAACAACACCAGGTAAGGATACGCCAATTACGTACGTGGCAGATCCGCAAAAAGCATTGGTGAAAGTAGTTAATGTTAAAGGTGAGGGTGATAAGAAAACAGAAACACCATTAACAGATGATTATGTAAATATCAATGGTAAAACTGGAGAAGAAATCCCAGATGACTCGGTAACAGCTAAGATTGCAGATTTAGAAAAACGCGGATATGTAGTTGATAATAAGCAAGATGTACTAACAGCAATTGGTAAAAATCCATTTGACAAAGATAAGGACACAGATGGAGAAGATCCGACACAAACATTTACGTTAAAAGTACATGAAAAACTAGTACCAGTAACACCGCCAACTGATGATAATCCACTTAAACCTGGAAAACCAATTGATCCAGACGCACCAGTAGATCCAAAAAATCCAAATGATCCACTAATTCCAACATGGACAGAGGACTTAATTAAGAAAGTTAAGAATGCGGAAACTACAAAAGAAGTAACACGTACAATCAATTATGTGGACGAGGCAGGTAATAAGGTAACATACACAGCTAATGGTAATGAAACTACTGAACCGAAAACGGATAAAGTAACATTTACAAGAGAAGCTAAAATCAATGTAGTAACGAAAGAGATTACTTACGGAGAATGGACAGCTAAAGATAATGACACAACGTTTGAGGCTGTACCATCACCAGTGGTTAAAGGATATATCTTAAAAGCTAATCAAGATACGCAAAATGGGTTGGTATCAACAGATGGAACAAGTGTAGTAGCAAGTACAAACTTAACAGCAACTTCTGAAAATCAAAATGTGAATGTTGTCTATACGAAGTTAGGATCATGGACATTAACACCACCAACAGGTGTAACACCACCAGAAGGAAGTAACTTTGGACCAAAACCATATCCAAACCATCCAACAGATCCAACTAAGCCTGGAGATCCAACGGACCCTAATACACCAAATGTACCAGTGATTCCATATGTACCAGGATATACACCGAAGATTGGTGAAACACCGTTACAACCGAAAGTGCCAAATGATCCAACACAAGGATATATTCCACCAGCGGTACCAACAGAACCTGGAACAAACACAGATATTACGTATGTGGCAGATCCACAAAAAGCAGTGGTGAAAGTATTTAATACAACAACAGGAACAGAGGTAGAAATACCAGAAGAGAAAGTAAGTATTGATAACGGAACAACAGATTCAGCAATTCCAACTGACTCAGTAACAGCTAAGATTG
This sequence comes from Gemella sp., assembly GCF_057272915.1. Lineage (NCBI taxonomy): Bacteria > Bacillati > Bacillota > Bacilli > Caryophanales > Gemellaceae > Gemella > Gemella sp. The sequence continues at coordinate 15,659 of NZ_DBHIUF010000014.1, read as the reverse complement.
CAGACTTAGAAAAACGTGGATATGTAGTTGAAAATAAAGACTTATTAAATAATCAAAAATTTGATAAAGAAAAAGATCCAACAGATGGAGATCCAACACAAGTATTCAAATTACTTGTTAAGGAACGTACAGTAACAGTAACAGAGCCGAAAAATCCAAATGATCCAGTTGATCCAGATAAACCAGAAGGACCAAAATGGCCAGAAACTGGATTAGCAAAATCTGACTTAGAAAAAGAAGTAACAAGAACAATTACTTACGTTAAGAAAGAAACTGCGGATGGACCAGAAATAGCGGATGCGAAACCAACTAAGAAACAAACAGCGCACTTCAAACGTAGTGCAACATACAACTTAGTAACAAAAGTAGTAACGCCAGGAAATTGGGAAAGTGCGGATAAAGAATTAGCAAAAGTAGACACACCTGAATTAACAGGCTATGTAGCAGACAAAGCTTCAGTAGATAAAGTGGAAACAAATGCAGATTCGACAGGATTAGATCAAAAAGTAGTTTATACTAAACTAGGAAGTTGGGTACCAAGATTACCAGAAGGTGTAACACCACCGACAGGAACAGATATGACACCAAAACCATATCCAAACAATCCGACAGATCCAACTAAGCCTGGAGATCCAACGGACCCTAATACACCAAATGTACCAGTGATTCCATATGTACCAGGATATACACCGAAGATTGGTGAAACACCGTTACAACCGAAAGTGCCAAATGATCCAACACAAGGATATATTCCACCAGCGGTACCAACAGAACCTGGAACAAACACAGATATTACGTATGTGGCAGATCCACAAAAAGCAGTGGTGAAAGTATTTAATACAACAACAGGAACAGAGGTAGAAATACCAGAAGAGAAAGTAAGTATTGATAACGGAACAACAGATTCAGCAATTCCAACTGACTCAGTAACAGCTAAGATTGCAGACTTAGAAAAACGTGGATATGTAGTTGAAAATAAAGACTTATTAAATAATCAAAAATTTGATAAAGAAAAAGATCCAACAGATGGAGATCCAACACAAGTATTCAAATTACTTGTTAAGGAACGTACAGTAACAGTAACAGAGCCGAAAAATCCAAATGATCCAGTTGATCCAGATAAACCAGAAGGACCAAAATGGCCAGAAACTGGATTAGCAAAATCTGACTTAGAAAAAGAAGTAACAAGAACAATTACTTACGTTAAGAAAGAAACTGCGGATGGACCAGAAATAGCGGATGCGAAACCAACTAAGAAACAAACAGCGCACTTCAAACGTAGTGCAACATACAACTTAGTAACAAAAGTAGTAACGCCAGGAAATTGGGAAAGTGTGGATAAAGAATTAGCAAAAGTAGACACACCTACATTAACAGGCTATGTAGCAGACAAAGCTTCAGTAGAAGAAGTAGAAACTAATGTAAATTCAACTAATTTAGATCGTAAAGTAGTTTATACTAAGTTAGGATCATGGGTACCAAAAGTGCCAGGTGTAGAAACACCAACGCCACTACCATATCCAAATCATCCAACAGATCCAACGAAACCTGGAGATCCAACGGATCCTAATACACCAAATGTACCAGTGATTCCATATGTACCAGGATATACACCGAAGATTGGTGAAACACCGTTACAACCGAAAGTGCCAAATGATCCAACACAAGGATATATTCCACCAGCGGTACCAACAGAACCTGGAACAAACACAGATATTACGTATGTGGCAGATCCACAAAAAGCAGTGGTGAAAGTATTTAATACAACAACAGGAACAGAGGTAGAAATACCAGAAGAGAAAGTAAGTATTGATAACGGAACAACAGATTCAGCAATTCCAACTGACTCAGTAACAGCTAAGATTGCAGACTTAGAAAAACGTGGATATGTAGTTGAAAATAAAGACTTATTAAATAATCAAAAATTTGATAAAGAAAAAGATCCAACAGATGGAGATCCAACACAAGTATTCAAATTACTTGTTAAGGAACGTACAGTAACAGTAACAGAGCCGAAAAATCCAAATGATCCAGTTGATCCAGATAAACCAGAAGGACCAAAATGGCCAGAAACTGGATTAGCAAAATCTGACTTAGAAAAAGAAGTAACAAGAACAATTACTTACGTTAAGAAAGAAACTGCGGATGGACCAGAAATAGCGGATGCGAAACCAACTAAGAAACAAACAGCGCACTTCAAACGTAGTGCAACATACAACTTAGTAACAAAAGTAGTAACGCCAGGAAATTGGGAAAGTGCGGATAAAGAATTAGCAAAAGTAGACACACCTGAATTAACAGGCTATGTAGCAGACAAAGCTTCAGTAGATAAAGTGGAAACAAATGCAGATTCGACAGGATTAGATCAAAAAGTAGTTTATACTAAACTAGGAAGTTGGGTACCAAGATTACCAGAAGGTGTAACACCACCGACAGGAACAGATATGACACCAAAACCATATCCAAACAATCCAACAGATCCAACTAAGCCTGGAGATCCAACGGATCCAAATACACCAAATGTACCAGTGATTCCATATGTACCAGGATATACACCTGGAATACCAACAGATCCAACAAAACCAGTGGATCCTAATACAAATCCGCTAGTACCATTAACACCTGTAGATCCAGAACATCCAGAAAATGGATACAAAGTACCGCCGGTACCAACAACACCAGGTGAGAATACACCGATTACGTATGAAAAAGTGCCAGATAAACCAAAACCAGAAACAACTGGTACAAAAGAAGTGACACGTACAATCAAATACGTGGATGAAAAAGGTAATGAATTAGCTAAACCATCTACAGATAAGGTTACATTTAAGGGCAATGGTAGTGACTGGAAAGCAGTTGATGGAGATAGTACATTTGATGCGGTGAAATCACCAGTAGTTAAAGGTTATATCTTAAAAGACCCAACTCAAAAAGTAGTTGAAAAAGAAACAGTTAAGTCAGATGCAAAAGATGAAACAATTACTGTTACTTACACTAAAGTAGGTTCATTCGTACCGAAAGTGCCAGAAGGAGTAACACCAAAAACTCCTCTAACACCAACACCGTATGACAACGATCCAGAAGATCCAACTAAAGTGGTAACACCAAATCCAGAAAAACCACAAGATCCAAAAGATCCGAATAGTCCGAAAGTACCAGTGATTCCACAAGTACCAGGACATACTCCGGTAGTACCAAAAGACCCAACAAAACCAGTGAGTCCAGAAAACCCACTAGTACCGTTAATACCGGTGGATCCAAACCATCCAGAAAAAGGATATAATGTACCACCAGTGCCAACAATACCAGGTCAAGATACACCAATTACGTATGTAAAAGACGGACAACAAAAAGCAATCACAAGCTTCGTAGATCCAAAAGGAAATGTGTTAGAAACACCAATCACAGAAACAGGTGACTCAAATACACCATTAACAAAAGACGGTGAAATCAAAGCAACAATTGCGAAATTAAAACTAAAAGGATATGATGTTGAAACTAACACTTATCCACCTAAAGGTACTTTTGATAACGATCCTAAGGTTGATCAATACTTCAAGGTGACATTAACACCACGTGTTAAACCAGTGAAACCATTTGATCCAACAAATCCGAAAGATCCAAATAAACCAGTACCAGGACAACCAATCGATCCAGATACACCAGTAGATCCAAATAATCCAAATGATCCAACAATTCCAAGATGGACAGAGGACTTAATCAACAAACTAGAAACTACAAAACAAGTAACACGTACAATTAATTATGTTGATGAAGAAGGAAACAAAGTTTCTGAACAATCAACTGACAAAGTTACATTCACACGTGAAGCTAAGATTAACGTAGTAACAGGTGAGATTACTTATGGAGACTGGAAAGCAGTTGGAGGAGATAGTACATTTGATAAAGTATCATCGCCAGTAGTTAAAGGTTACATCCTTAAAGACCCAGCTCAAAAAGAAGTAGCTGAAAGAAAAGGAATAGCACCAACTGTTGCAAATCAAACGATTGAAGTGGTTTACAAGAAACTTGGTTCATGGATACCAAGAATTCCAGACGGTGTAACACCACCAACAGGAACAGATATGACACCAAAACCATATCCAAATAATCCAACAGATCCAACAAAACCAGGAACACCGACAGAAACAGTTCCTTATGTACCAGGACATACTCCGATAGTACCTAAAGACCCAACAAAACCAGTGAGTCCAGAAAATCCACTAGTACCGTTAACACCGGTGGATCCAAACCATCCAGAAAAAGGATATAACGTACCACCAGTGCCAACAATACCAGGTCAAGATACACCAATCGAGTATGTTAAAGACGGACAACAAAAAGCAATCACAAGCTTCGTAGATCCAAAAGGAAATGTATTAGAAACACCAATCACAGAAACAGGAGATTCAAATACACCATTAACAAAAGACGGTGAAGTAGAAGCAACAATTGCGAAATTAAAACTAAAAGGATATGATGTTGAAACTAACACTTATCCACCTAAAGGTACTTTTGATAACGATCCTAAGGTTGATCAATACTTCAAGGTGACATTAACACCACGTGTTAAACCAGTGAAACCATTTGATCCAACAAATCCGAAAGATCCAAATAAACCAGTACCAGGACAACCAATCGATCCAGATACACCAGTAGATCCAAATAATCCAAATGATCCAACAATTCCAAGATGGACAGAGGACTTAATCAACAAACTAGAAACTACAAAACAAGTAACACGTACAATTAATTATGTTGATGAAGAAGGAAACAAAGTTTCTGAACAATCAACTGACAAAGTTACATTCACACGTGAAGCTAAGATTAACGTAGTAACAGGTGAGATTACTTATGGAGACTGGAAAGCAGTTGGAGGAGATAGTACATTTGATAAAGTATCATCGCCAGTAGTTAAAGGTTACATCCTTAAAGACCCAGCTCAAAAAGAAGTAGCTGAAAGAAAAGGAATAGCACCAACTGTTGCAAATCAAACGATTGAAGTGGTTTACAAGAAACTTGGTTCATGGATACCAAGAATTCCAGACGGTGTAACACCACCAACAGGAACAGATATGACACCAAAACCATATCCAAATAATCCAACAGATCCAACAAAACCAGGAACACCGACAGAAACAGTTCCTTATGTACCAGGACATACTCCGATAGTACCTAAAGACCCAACAAAACCAGTGAGTCCAGAAAACCCACTAGTACCGTTAACTCCAGTAGATCCAAAAGACCCAACGAAAGGTTATAACATTCCACCGGTACCAGAGAATCCAAGTCTGGATATTCCAATCGAGTATGTTAAAGACGGACAACAAAGAGCGATTGTAAACTTCGTAGATGAAAACGGAAATTCAGTAGCTGCGTCTATTTTACAAACTGGTAATGCAGGAGATAAATTCACGAAAGATGCATTAGTTAAATCTACAATTTCTGAATTGCAATCTAAAGGATATGAAGTTAAAACAAATGACTATCCTAGAGAGGGTACAGGAGTATTTGATAATGATAGTAAAGTAGATCAAATCTTCACTGTAACAGTTCGTAAGATTGAAGTTCTTCCACCGACACCAAGAGTTGTGGAACGTCCAGGAGGAAATACTGTAGTAGAAGTTGGCGTGCCGAATAAGGATGCAGATACGTTGAACATCTGGTATACAAAACGAAATAATCCAAATGCTCCAAGAGAAGAGATTGTTACTAAGAAAGACAAAGATGGAACATGGAAAATTGAAAAAGCTCCAGAAGGAGTTACAGTTAATCCAAGTACCGGAATAGTTTCTATCCCAGGTAATAAAATTCAACCGAAGACATGGATTGATACTCAAACGAAACATGAAACTAAGCTTAGTAAGATTGTATCAGTAATGCCGAATATTCATGACTTAAAAGAATTTGTAGGAACAACAGAATGGATTCATGTTGAAGGTAAAGTCTTGAAACCAAGCGAAGAGGGGATTCATGAAAAAGGAAGATTTGATAATCTTGTTTGGTTAGTAACTATCCTTGAAGGTGATAAGATTACACATATTTTCGGACCAGGAACACCAACGGTTGACAAACCTGAGTACAAAGTTACAGTATGGTTTGATGAAAATGGAAATCCAATTAAACCGGACAAACCTGGCACTCATGAATCAGGTAAAATTCCTGGATATAGATTTATTACGACTACAACGAAAGATGGTGTTACTGTTCATAAATTTGAAAAAATAACACCAGTAGCGCCTAATAAACCTACACCAGGCTCACCAACAATTCCTAATGTTGTACCTGGTAAGATAACTGAAAAACAACAAGTTAAACGACTTGCAAATACAGGAGCAACAGAGACTAATACAGGACTAGCAGGGCTAGGATTAGCAATGGTAGGAATGGCATTAGCAGCGATTAAACGTCGTAAAGATAAATAACACTGAAAGAGAAGCAAAATTTGCTTCTCTTTTGGGTTGTATACTAAATCCGGGGCATGGAAAAATTCCAGCCCCGGATTTCAATTTTTATATACAAAAAGTCAAATATCCAATATAATTAAGGTGTAAAAAAATAATTAACTAAGAAAGGATAGTAAGCGTCCAATAACGAGGTATCTATCTTCTGAACATAACTTCCTTTATAATAAAAACATAAAAGAAGAAATGGATAATATTTTAATAGAAAATGAAAGTGATTTGTGTTAATATTATTATATATAGAAACATTTTAGGAAGATACAGGGATATTTATATGGATAAAAATAATAACAATCAAAAGTACTATAATCAAAATAATGAGTATAATAATGATTATCAAGTTGAACAATATCAGGATATGAATTATCATAATGATAATATTAACTATGCTAACGGCAATTATGAACAAGATAATTGGAATTATAATAATTATCCTAATCAAAATACAAATGAAAATTATCAAAATTATAATTATGAAAATGCACAGTATCAGCCGAATAACCAAGAATACTATAATCAAAATTATAATAATCAAGAATTTGAATATGAAGAGTATAAAGAACCTAAGAAAAAAACAGGATTAATATTTCTTGTTAGTTTCTTGATAATAGGATTATTAGCGATATCTGGTTACTTTGGTTATACAAAGTATTATTTAAATAGCAAAGCGATAGTAGATTTAAGTCAATATGAAATTGAATTTAAACCTTATGGTGTTGATGGAGATGGAACTGCTTCGGCTGATATTAAGAAAATCCCGACAGTTAAATCTGACGACCCAACTGTTGCGAAATTTTTACAAGAGCCGAGTATTACATATAGCAAAACCAATAATTTACGAAATGGTGAAAAAGTTGAGGTAACTATAAGTTTGAGTAAGGCGTCAGCTGAAGCTAAGAAACTTGAATTAAAAGGTGAGTTTAAACGTTCGTATACTGTAAGAGGTCTAAATGAAAAATCAAAAGATAGTACTAGAAATAGCACATCTTCTAACAGTATTATTTTGAGGGAGAATGGTTCTGTGAATACTAAAGAACTTAATGACACTCAGGTAGGTGATTGGGCTCGTGCTATGTACATAAGGGATTATTCTAGAAGTTCATCAAATTCTGATTTTTCATATGATGTTTGGTTAGGTAGTGATCATCTAGCGTATGTTAATTTGAAACGCAATGGAGATATAGTAGGGAAATATAGAGTTAATGCTCGTGGTCAATTAGAACATAGCGAACATGGAAGTTGGTATGTCGTAAGCAATACTTTTACCTCATAAAGATGTAGTGACTAAAATATTTTTATATTAGATAAAAAAATATTAAAACTTAAAAAACTGATAACTAAAATATAGATAACGTATTCTAGTTATTAGTTTTTTTGTAAATTTTTTTATAAAAATTTTTAAATACCTCTTGTAATTAATAATAAATAATGAGATAATATTACATATAATGCAAATAGATTAAGAGGAGATTTATACTTATGACAAAGATTCTAGCTATTAACTCAGGGAGTTCATCTTTAAAATTCCAATTGTTTGAAATGCCTGAAGAAAAAGTTATTACAAAAGGATTAGTTGAAAGAATCGGTATTGAAAACAGTGTATTCACTATTGAGTTCAACGGAGAAAAAAATAAAGAAACATTAGATATTCCTAACCACGATGTAGCGATTGAAATGTTACTTGAGAAATTAACTAAATTAGGTATAGTTAAAGATGTAAAAGAAATCGAAGGTGTTGGACACCGTGTTGTTCATGGTGGAGAATTCTACGATGCTTCTGTTTTAGTAAATGATGAAGAATTAGCTAAAGTTGATTCTATCGAAGATTTAGCACCTTTACACAACCCAGCGAATATTAAAGGTGTTCGTTCATTCCAAAAAGAATTACCAGGAGTACCTAACGTATTAACATTTGATACAGCATTCCACCAAAGTATGCCTAAATCTACATACATGTATGCAGTACCAAGAGAATTCTATGAAAAATACGGAGTTCGTAAATATGGGGCTCACGGAACTAGTCATAGATACATTGGAGAAAAAGTTGCTGAGATTTTAGGAAAAGATCCTAAAGAATTAAAAACTATTTCTTGTCACATTGGTAACGGTGCTTCAATTTGTGCAATCAAAAATGGTAAATCATTCGATACTTCAATGGGATTCACTCCACTATCAGGTTTAGTAATGGGTACAAGAACTGGTGATATCGATCCAGCTACTATCCCTTACATCGCTCAAAAAACTGGATTATCTCTTGAAGAAATCGTTCGTATTTTCAACTTTGAATCAGGATTAAAAGGTGTATCTGCACTATCTTCTGACTTACGTGATGTTGAGGATGCAAGAGATACAAACCCTCATGCTGCCGAAGCGATTGATGTATACATCAACAGAATTAAAGAGTACGTTGGAGCATATGCTGCAGCTATGAATGGAGTAGATGCTATCGTATTCACAGCGGGTGTTGGTGAAAATGCTACATGGGTTCGTGAAGAAGTATTAGAAGGATTAACTTTCCTAGGTGTACAAATCGATAAAGAGAAAAATAACGTACGTGGAAAAGTTGCAGAAATCTCAACAGCAGATTCTAAAGTTAAAGCATTCGTAATTCCTACTGATGAAGAAGTTATGATTGCTAGAGATACTTATAACTTATCTAAATAATATATAAGATTACAAGGGCTGGGGTTTTTCTCTCCAGTCCTTTAATAATTTGAAAGGACAGTATGGTTATAGATAACTTTAGGGATAAATTTAAAGGAGCTATTGATATCTTAAAGATATTTAATAGAAACGGCTATGAGGCGTACTTTGTTGGAGGTTGTGTTAGGGATTATTTGCTTGGTGAAGAGTTTTCTGATATTGATATAACGACAAATGCACTCCCGGAAGAAGTAAAAAAAATATTTCGAAAAAGTATTGATACAGGGATCCAACATGGAACGGTTACCATTTTAGTAAATGGCGAAGGTTATGAAGTGACTACTTTTAGAACTGAAGATGAGTATACAAATCATCGTGCGCCGGAGAAAGTTGAATTCGTTAGTAATTTAAGAGAAGATCTTGATAGACGAGATTTCACGATAAATGCGATGGCATTAGATTCTAATGGTAAATTATATGACTATCATAAAGGAGAAAGTGATTTAACTTGCAAAGTTATAAAAACAGTAAATAATCCTAATGATAGATTTTATGAAGATGCTTTGAGGATGTTGAGAGCCTTTCGTTTTTCATCGAAATTAGGGTTTGAGATAGAGAAGGATACTTTAGAAGCTATTAAGAAAAATGCAGAACTTATAAAATTCGTTTCTATTGAGCGTATAGTAAATGAATTCAAGAAACTTCTCAGTGGAAAAGGTAATTTGAGAAGTTTGGAATTGTTATTGGATAGCAAGCTTAATACTTATATTCCTTTTCTAGAAGAAATCGAGATTATCCAAGATTTTTCAAAATATTCATTTTGTCAAAGTTTGTATATTTTATCTAAGATTAATGATATTTCGTTTGATATTTTAAAAGAGTTAAAATTATCTAATAAAGAAGTAAAATTAATTAAAGAATTTGATAAAATTAATACGGATTTTGTAAGAAAAATACCATTAGAATTAATATTGTATAAATATAATTTTGAAGATGTTGTTTTTATTGCTGAATATTTTTCTTATAATAATAGGAATAATATTGAGAATTGCAAACTAACTATCAATTCGTTTGATGAGGTTGATATTACATCTCAAGAAATTATAAGCACTATTGGAGAAAAACCAGGACCGTGGATAAAATCTGTAGTTTCTGAATTAGAACATGAAATATTACTAAATAGATTAGACAATAATCGTAAAGATATACTAGATTTTTTATCCAAAATAAGAGATAATAAATAGATAATAAGAAAGTGGGGTGAGAGAATTTATGAATAGATTATTTTGTGTAGTTGATATAGAATTAACTGATGATAAGGAAATTATTCAATTTGCAGCGACAAAGCTTGATGAAAGTTTCAATGAAATATCTTCAGTAAATTACTATATTCAACCCAAAAAGCAAGTTTCTGCTTTTGTGACTGAATTGACTGGAATAAGTAATGAGATGCTAAAAGATAAAAAGTACTTTGAAGAAGTAGCTCGAGAATTATATGAATTTATAAAAGATGATATTCTTGTGTGTCATGGCTTACCGTCAGACTACGTTATATTAAAGAAAAGGTTTCATGATGTAGGGATTTGCTATAAGGCTAAGTTGGCTTTAGATACTGTTGAGTTATCTAGACTTTTTATGCCGTCACAGGTAAGTTATAGACTGTCTGATTTATCAAATTCTCTTACCCTTTATTCGGGAGATAAATATCACAATGCTGCAGTGGATGTAAATGTAACGGTTAAACTTTTAAAAGAGATTGCGATTAAAATAGCTAGCATAAACGAAAATAATTATAAACAAATCGAAAGTCTTTTAGAGAAAATCGATATTAGCATGTATAAATTTGCTAAATTTTGTAGAAAAAATGTTACTGGTAGAAAACATATGCCTGATGAATTTATAAGCTTTCAAGGTGTTAATTTTAGGAAAGTTTTTTATCCGACTAAATCTACTAATCATAGGGAAAAATATATTTTATTTTCATCAATTGATGCGGAGGAGTATGTTAGAAAATTTAAAATATCTGATTTTGTTATTTTAAAGAAAAAAACTTCGTACATACCATTAAATGTTTTTTCACTTTTTCCTAAAAAAGAGGATTTAAATTTAGATAAATTGCTGATTAAATTATACGTCTGGATTTTAGAAACTAAAACTGGGGATTTCTCGGAGCTGAATTTGCTTTATTTAGAAAAAATGTATATTGACGGAATAAAAAAAGGTGTTTCTATTAGTTCAAAATCATATTATTTTGATGAAAAGAATAAGGCTGCTCAGAGTTGCAAGAATATTGTTACAAATTATGAATCTATAGAATATTTAATAGAAAGTGATATGTTTAAAAATCATACATTTATTTTTGAACATAAGAAAATTCTAGGGCGTGAGTTAGATTCTATAAATACTAAAGATTATTTTTATAAAAATGTCATTACTGAGCTTAATGTTGCTATTTCTAAAGATTTGAAGAATAAAGACATAAAAGGTTTAAGAAATAATATTGATGGTCTAGTGAAATTTTTACATGAAATGTATATTTCAGAAAGTTTGTTTTTATATAATGATAGTTTGAGTTTTATATTGCAGGATGTTGATGCTATTATAGTAGATATGAAACAGTATAGGGAACAACTACCAATTTCATATAAATTTATGAGGAAATTAAGAAATGTATTGACAAATTCTAAAAATACATATAAGTTTGTTCTTCTTGATCAAGATAATAGTTTAAAACTTACAGTAGTAGATGATAAGAAAGTTAAAGCGTTAATTAATGTTATACATTCAAAAAAACATAAATATTTGAATTTAAAATCAAAAGCAAGATATATATATTGTAATGGTGATGAGGAATGGCTTAACGCTAAAAATACTGGTTCAGTTTTATATGTTTATGAAAGTAATAAATCTAAAGATTTGTACTTTAGTAAACGCGAGAAAAAAAGTTATATAAAATTTTTCAATTTTTCTATTAAAGATAATTTTAACGACTTATATAGCGAGGTTGTCAAGAATAATCGCTTAGCTTGTAGATGTTATGCTACAAAAGATATTTTAGAATATAGGTATTATTTGAAAGATTTATTTGAGTGTATTGTTGTTTTTCGAGGGTTAGAACATTAGGATAAATTTCCAAAGTAAGTTCTATTAAAAAATCAAAGTGGAAGCTCCCTTGGGAAAAGGTTAGAACATTAGTTAATAAAAATCAAAACACATAATTAAAAAAATAGTAATTTTATGATATAATATAAATAGTTTTTTATATAACTATGAATATTTTAAATTTTGAATATAATATTAATAAAATTAGGAGGGACTTCAAGTTGAACATTAATAATTTAAAAGAACAACTAGGTCAAAAAGTAACTCTTGGTGCATGGATTGCGAACAAGAGAAGTAGTGGTAAAATTGCATTTTTCCAACTAAGATATGGAGCTGGCTTTATTCAAGCTATTGCTTTAAAAGAAGCTTTAGGGGAAGAAAGATATCAACAATTACGCCACTTACCACAAGAAACTTCATTAAAAGTAACTGGATTAATTAAAGAGAATGAAAGAGAACTTTCTGGAATCGAATTAGAGATTGAAGACTTTGAAGTAATCTCTGAAGCAATTGATTATCCAATTACGCCAAAAGAGCACGGGGTAGAATTTTTAGCGGATAATCGCCATATCTGGATTCGTTCTAAAAAACAACATGCTATTTTAACTATTAGAAATCAAATTATCAAGTCTACATATGATTTCTTCGAAAAAGAAGGGTTCTTAAAAACAGATCCACCAATCTTAACTTCATCTGCACCAGAAGGAACTACAGAATTATTTAATACTAAATATTTTGATGAAGAAGCATATCTTTCTCAATCTGGACAACTTTATCTAGAAGCTACTGCAATGGCATTTGGGAAAGTATTCTCATTTGGACCTACTTTTAGAGCTGAAAAATCTAAAACTCGTCGTCACTTAATCGAGTTCTGGATGATTGAAGCTGAGATGGCATTCTGTAATCATGATGAAAGTTTAGCACTGCAAGAAGCATTTGTTAACCACCTATTAACTGATGTATTAGAAAAATGTCAGGAACAACTTAAAGTTCTTGGTCGTGATTTGGAAGCTTTAGAAAAAGCGAGAGGGGAATTCCCACGTATTAAATATAAAGATGCTATCCAATTATTAAAAGATAATGGATTTGATGATATTGAATACGGTGATGACTTCGGATCACCTCACGAAACATTTATCGCAAACAGCTACAATAAACCAGTATTTATTACACACTGGCCATTAGATATTAAACCTTTCTACATGATTGAAGATCCGAATGAACCTGGTGTAGTGCTATGTGCTGACTTAATTGCTCCAGAAGGATATGGTGAAATTATCGGTGGTTCTCAACGTATTGACGACTACGATAAATTATTAGAAAATATTAAGAAACATGATTTAAATCTTGATGCTTATGGTTGGTATTTAGATTTACGTAAATATGGTTCTGTTGCACATGCTGGATTTGGATTAGGTTTAGAGCGAACTGTTGCTTGGATTACTGGTAATGGACATGTTCGTGAAACTGCTCCATTCCCACGTTTATTAAACAGATTAACACCATAGGAGTTTTAAAATGATCAATATCAATATAAAAGGTCTTTTAGTTGATGCTGATTTTTTAATGAATTATACTTCTCATAACTTATCTGGAGAGGAAGCTATGTTTCTTCTTCAGATAAGTTATTTGACAAACCAAGGGAAAATACCTTTTTCAATAGACTTATTTAAAAATAAGATGAATATATCTGAAAATGAGATTTTTTCTATGCTTGATAATTTAATTAATAAAGGAAGCATAGTTATATCACCTGAAAGCAAAATTAAATTTAGTATCTTTGATAATAAAGATGCGTATTATACATTACGTGAGTTGTTAAAATTAGTAGAGCGTGTTACTGGAAGAATATTAACTTCTAAAGAGATTGATATCGTAACTTCTTGGTTCGAAAAACAATATACAAAAGTACAGATAGATGAGGCTTTAACTTTGTCTAAGAATATTAATTATGTTAATGGCATTTTAAATAACAAGCTTACTAAAGAAGTAAAAACAGAAAGTGGAAGTAGTTTGGGTTATGACTGGTTTAACAAATAGACAAAAAAAGATAAGAGCAAAAAAATCATGGAATATTTGGATAAAATATTTCCTGATGTAGAGTGTGAACTTAATTTTTCTAATAATTTGGAGTTGGTTATTGCTGTTCTCTTATCAGCTCAATGTAAAGATGAATACGTAAATAGAGCTACAGTGGGATTATTTGAACATTATAAGACAATAGATGATTATGCCGATGCTAAGGTAGAAGATATTGAAAAATATATCCGTACATTAGGTCTTTATAAGGCAAAATCGAAAAATATAGTTGGAATGGCTAATATGCTAAGGGATGTTTATGGTTATAAAATTCCGCAGACTAGAGAAGAGTTAGAAAAGCTACCTGGTGTAGGAAGAAAGACTGCTAATGTTGTTCTTTCAGTTGGATTTAATATCCCTGCTATTGCTGTTGATACACATGTTGAACGTGTAGCGAAAATGTTTGGATTAGCTGAATTAACGGATACTCCGCTTCAGGTAGAAAAAGCATTAATGTCGATTTTTCCTATGGAAAGCTGGGGAAAGATACATCACCAACTTATTCATTTAGGTCGTTATAAACTGCCGGCAAGAGGTGAGCGAACTATTGACCCAGAATTAGAAAAATTATTAGTATTGAAATAAGAGGAGAAAGAATATGTTAATTATATTTATATTGGCGTGTTTTCTAATATTGCTAGATCAACTTAGTAAAAATTTCATAGTTAATCATTTCGCATTAGGAGAAAGTAAGAAAGTTATAGAAAATTTCTTCAGTATTTCTTCTCATAGGAATAGAGGTGCTGCATGGGGAATTTTACAAGACAGTCGTCTGTTTTTCTTAGTCGTTACGATTATTTTTATTGCGATTTTAACTTACTATTTATTTAAACAAAAAAATTCTTTATCTAATTTTGATAAAGGGACTTTTGCCTTAATATATGGTGGAGCAATTGGTAATTTTATTGACAGATTAACTAGACATGAGGTAGTTGATTTTCTTGATTTTAGAATTTTCGGATATGATTTTCCTATATTTAATTTAGCGGATTGTTTTATTTGTGTAGGGGTAGTATTTTTACTATTTAAGATTTATAAAGAAGAAGAGAAATAATAATAGAGAGCGGACTTTTTAGGTCATGCTCTCATTTTTAAATTACACTAGTAAAGAAGATATGAATATCTAATGGGGAAGATTCAAAAGTCCTAAAATTTAACAAAGTGTATATGAAAACTCATAGACGCAGTGGTTTATTGATATCTAAATTCGCTTTGTAAAAGCTTTTTAGATATCTAATAAACTGTGCAGGGGGTGACT
Organism: Gemella sp.; assembly: GCF_057272915.1. Classification (NCBI taxonomy): domain Bacteria; kingdom Bacillati; phylum Bacillota; class Bacilli; order Caryophanales; family Gemellaceae; genus Gemella; species Gemella sp. Next base: position 113 of record NZ_DBHIUF010000014.1, on the reverse strand, counting down.
CAAAATCTTGTTTCTTAAGAAATCATGATTTTTGAGTCACATCCTATGAAACAGCAGGATGTTAGGTTATAATACATATGTGACAAAAAATAAAAAATAAAAGAGAACCTGTG
>NZ_DBHIUF010000013.1:0-49567 GCF_057272915.1 Gemella sp. | reverse complement strand
TAATCAGAATGTCATTTATTATAGGTTCGTGTCACAAATGTTTGACAACTCTAGAGAGTCACATCCTATGAAACAGCAGGAAAAGTTGACAAAAAAGAGAGTTTATATTAGAATAGGTTATGAGATAGAAAGAAGCCTTTTTAATCTCCTTTCCAGTCTCGATTCGTTTAAACGTAAATAATCTATAGTGATATAGAGGTGTAATAGAAGCACGTTACACTGCTTGGCAGAGCTTAAGAACTGTTCCTCGGCGACGAGCCTAAGAAGCACAATGAGGAGTTAGTAGATCACCACTTTGACTAATCGTAAGACCTGGTAGAGTCTTTTTCTAACCCGTGCTTAGTTTTATTTCGTGGAGTGAAAATGGATAATGTTGATTTGAAAAAATTGTATGATGACTATAAAAATAATTTTCATAATAATTCTTGTAAAGTAGAGATTAATTATAAAAAATTAAGTGAATTTATAGTCAAATTCAATATTTTAGATTTACATCATTTATTTGGTATACATAAACTTGAAAAAATCAGTGCTAGTAAAACAATAAAACTTTTAGAGAATAATGAGTTAGATTTAATAAAATATAGAAATTATAAAAAAATTAATGAAGTTGTTGATAGAATTAATAATTACAATTTTATTTCAGAAATTTTTATTGAAAAAAAGTATAATTATTGCGTATTAGATAAAGATTTGAATAAAAATACCATGAACTTATCTATTGTATTTTATAAAGAAGATGAGGATAAATATGTGGTATTTGGATTGAGAAAAATCTATAATAATGTATTTGTTCCTACTACTTTATATGAAGGTAGAGGAACTGCAGTATATAAAAGTCGTAGGCAAACAACGATAAATAATATTAAATGGTTAGGGGATGACCAAAAGTCCTAAAATTTAACAAAGTGTATATGAAAACTCGTAGACACAGTGGTTTATTGATATCTAAATTCGCTTTGTAAAAGCTTTTTAGATATCTAATAAACTGTGCGGGGGTAACTCAAAATCTTGTTTTTTAAGAAATCATGATTTTTGAGTCACTCCCTCTTTTTTTGTTATAATAAAAGTATATTAATATATATACAAAGGAGTTTTAAATGTATTATTGTACATATGAAAGTAAAATAGGACTTTTATATTTAATTTCAGATGGTGAAAGTCTTTGTGGATGTTATTTAGAAAATCAAAAATATTTCCCCAATGACATTGATGACTACCAATTGAATGACGAATTAAATGTATTTATAGAGTCTAAAGTCTGGTTAGAAAAATATTTTAATGGTGAAAATCCAAGTATTGATGAAATTCCTTTGAATTTTAATGAAACTGAATTTAGAAATACAGTATGGAAAGTACTCAAAGAAATTCCCTTCGGTGAAGTAATTACATATAGGGATATTGCAGAAATAATTGCAAAGAATAGAGGTATAAAAACTATGTCAGCTCAAGCAGTCGGAGGAGCGGTTGGGCATAATCCATTGCTAATTTTTATTCCATGTCATAGAGTAATAGGGGCAGACGGAAGTTTAACAGGTTATGCTGCTGGTCTTGAAAATAAGAGATTTCTATTAAATCTAGAATCTGATAATAATCATTATTAATTAAAGGATGAAATACCGTCCAACAATAGAAGAATATACGAAAATATGGTATAATTAAATAGATTAAATTCTTTTTTAGGAGAAATAAATGAACGATAAAAAAATAGTATTTATGGGAACTCCAAAGTTTGCTGTTCCTGTTTTAGAAATGTTAATAGAAAATTACGGTGTGGATTTAGTTATTACTCAGCCTGATAAAAAAGTTGGTAGAAAGAAAGTACTAACACCACCTCCAGTAAAAGTTGTAGCTTTAGAGAATAATATTAAAGTATTACAACCCGAAAAAATATCAACAGATGAAGAGACTTATAATACATTAAAAGAGTTGAATCCGGATATTATTATTACCGCAGCATATGGTCAGCTTGTACCTGAAAAGATATTAGAAATTCCAAAACATAAATGTATTAATGTTCATGGGTCATTACTACCAAAATTACGTGGTGGAGCACCTATCCAGTATTCAATACTTGAAGATCACGGGAAAACTGGGATAACAATTATGTATATGGTTAAAAAACTGGATGCCGGAGATATGATTTCAAAAGTAGAGGTTGATATTCTAGATAGTGATAACTACGAAACTCTACATGATAAACTGTCAATCGCAGGGCGTAATTTATTAAATGAAACTCTTCCAAAAATATTTAGTGGTGATATCAGACCAGAAAAGCAAGATGACGCAGAAGCAACATTTGCTCGCAATATCTTAAGAGAAGACGAGAAGATTGACTGGAATACATCAGCTAGAGATGTATTTAACAAAGTTCGTGCATTAGATCCAACACCTGGAGCATTTACTTATTTAGAAGGTAATGTGCTAAAAATTTGGTCAACTGAAGAAGTTAAGCAAGACTTTGAATTTAATTTTGACAAAGTTGGAACTATTATTAAACAAGATAAGAAGAATATCTATATTCTATGTGGTAATAAAACAGTGTTAAAAGTCAATGAACTTCAAGTTTCTGGTAAAAAACGTATGCCGGTAGTTAATTTCTTATCAAATAAAAAAGACTATGTAGGTACCGTATTAGGTGAAGAAAATGAGTGGCACTAATGCTAGACATATTGCTTATGAGGTTCTATATACAATTATCCAAGAAGATGGTTATAGTAATATTACTTTAAATAAATACTTCAATCAATATAAGGTAGAAGAACAAGATAAGAGGTTTATTAGTGAGGTAGTATATGGAACTATAAAAAATAAACTGTATCTTGAACACATTCTTAAATCTTATTCGAAAGGTAGAGTGAAACCTAAGGTTAAAGTTATTTTATTAATGAGTATTTATCAATTACTTTACATGGATAAGACACCAAATTTTGCTGTTATCGATGAAGCTGTTAAATTAAGTAAGAAAATTGCAGGGAATATCACAGGGAAATTTGTTAATGGTATTCTTAGAAATATTGAGCGAAATGCAAGTGACTTAGGACTTAAGTATAAAGATAAAACGGAGCAGTTCCGTATAGAAAATAGTTGTCCTAGTGAATTATATAATATACTTAAAGAACAATACGGAGTTGAAAAAGCTCAGAAAATAGTTGTATCTTTTAATGAAAAGAGCAAAAATAGTATTAGATATAATCCATTAAAAATTACTAAAAAAGAGTTAATAGAAAAATTAGGGGATGCTGTTAGTGAGAGTGAAATCTGTGAAGACAGCCTAGTTTTAAATAAATTAAACTTAGATAGTAGTTTATTTACAAAAGGATACTATATTATCCAAGATGAGGCTAGTGCTCTAGTTGCATCGTCAATTGGTTTGCCATTAGATAAAAAATATAAAATATTAGATACTTGTGCTGCTCCGGGTGGTAAAAGTTTGCATATAGCTAGTAAGTATTTTAATTCTAGTTTAATTTCATGTGATAAATATATACATAAGCTAAAATTAATTGAAGATAATAAAGAGAAGCTTGGAATTACCAATATTGAGGTTAAAGAACAAGATGCTACTCTAAACAATACTTCATTTAATAATAAGTTTGACATAGTAATCTGTGATGTCCCATGTTCAGGAATAGGGGTTATAAAAAATAAACCTGAAATTAAATATAAGATAACAGATGCATATGTTGAAGATATTGCTAAACTTCAATATGATATTTTAAACAATAGCAAACACTATGTAAAACAAGATGGGATTCTTATGTATTCAACTTGTACGATAGATAAGAGAGAAAATATAGAAAATATAGAGAAGTTTTTAAATGAGAACAAAGATTTTAGTTTAGAGAGTATTTCTCTAAATAATAGTATTGTAAAAACGAGAGAAAATGGTGTATTAGAAATACTACCTGATGAGTATAGTTGCGATGGATTTTTTATCGCAAAACTTAAAAAGACGGAGGTAAAATGTTAATTTCAGATTTTAAAGGCTATAAAAAGTCTAGATGGTTAAAAGATTTTGATAAAATGTCTATATATTCTTTAAGACTTGATCAATTAGAAGAATATATTGTAAGTATCGGTGAGAAAAAATTCAGAGCAAAACAAATTTTTGATTGGTTATACAAAAAAAGAATTACAGATTTTTCAGAAATGAAAAATGTTCCTAAGTCTCTACAAGAAAAACTTGCTGAAGAGTTCGAGATTACAACTTTGAAAACAATTATTAAGCAAGAATCGGCTGATGGAACAATGAAATTCCTATTTGAGCTACAAGATAAGTATACTATTGAGAGTGTACTTATGAAAAATAAATACGGTAACTCATTATGTGTAACTACACAAGTAGGTTGTCGAATTGGATGTACATTCTGTGCTTCTACACTTGGTGGTTTAAAACGTAATTTAGAAGCGGGAGAAATCGTTTCTCAAGTATTAAAAGTTCAACAAGAATTAGATAAAAAAGGTGAACGTATCTCAAGTATTGTAATTATGGGTATCGGGGAACCATTTGAAAACTATGATGAAATGATGGATTTCATTAGAATCGTAAATAGTGATGAAAGTTTTAATATAGGTGCTCGTCACATTACTGTTTCAACTTCTGGTATTGTACCGAAAATTTATGATTTTGCGAATGAAAAAGTTCAAATTAACTTTGCGGTATCATTACACGCACCTACAAATGAGTTACGTAGTAAAATAATGCCTGTAAACAGAGCATATAATATAGATAAACTTATGGAAGCATTGAAATATTACCAAGAAACTACAAATCGTCGTATTACATTCGAATATGGTTTAATGGGTAAAGTAAATGATCAAAGAGAACATGCCGAAAAATTATCGGAAATTATTAAAGGTCTAAACTGTCATGTTAACTTAATTCCGATTAACTATGTGCCTGAACGTAACTATGTTAGAACTAGTAAGAGTGATATTTTCGCTTTTGAAAAAGTTCTTAAGAAAAATAAGGTTAATGTAACAATAAGAAGAACACAAGGTGATGATATTGATGCTGCTTGTGGACAACTTCGTGCTAAAGAACGTAAGGATGAGGTAAAAGGAGGAATTCCAGATGCCACTAGTATATTCGTATAATAGTAATAAAGGTAGAAAAGAAAAAAATGAAGATGCAATTAGTGTATCAAAGAACAAACAAGGAGCAGTAATTGCAATTGTCTGTGATGGAGTAGGAAGCCATAGTAACGCAGCATATTCCAGTAACTATATTGTGGCAACTTTAGAAAAAGAATGGCATGATTTAACATTTGCTAATTTTAACAATATGAAAAATTGGTTATATGAGAAAATTGAGCAGTTGAATAAAGAATTGTTCGAAAAATCACAAAGAAAAAATAAGAAAATGGGAACTACGATTGTTACTGTTGGAATTTTTGATAATCAAGTTGTAGTTTATAACATTGGTGATAGTAGCGCATATGGTCTTACTAGGGATAATGAGATGAATGTATTAACTGTAGAAGATTCTTTTGTTGGTGCTTTAATTAGTGCTGGTGCTATAACTGAAGAAGAAGCTAAAAATCATCCGGAGCGTCATGTACTGACACAGGCAATAGCAACTAAAGAAAATATTGATTTGCATACATTTATAGATGATGTGAATAACTATGATTATTTACTATTATGCTCTGATGGTTTAACGAATATGGTAGAAAATGAAGAAATTCAAAATATCGTTAGAAATAATGAATTGACATTTGCTGTTGATGATTTAATCGATAAGTGTGTTAAACGTGGGGGAGTAGACAATATATCAGTAGCAATAATTAAAAATCTAAGGGGTGACAACCATGATAAATAAAATTATATGTAATAGATATAAAATTTTGGATCATCTAGGAACTGGAGGTATGGCTACAGTTTGGCTAGGTTATGATACTATTTTAGATAGACAGGTAGCGATTAAAACATTTAAAATTGATGCGAATGATGAAGATGCGGTAAAAAGATTTAATAGGGAAGCCAAAGCGGTAACTAGCTTGTCTCACCCTAATATTGTTTCTATTTATGATGTAGAAAATGAAGGTGAATTTTATTATCTTATCTTAGAATATGTAGAAGGTATGACATTAAAGGATTATATGATTAAAAATCCTCGTATTCCAATTGAAACAATAGTTCATATTGCTAAACAAATTGCAGCAGGTCTTAGTCATGCACATCAAAATGGGATAATTCATAGAGATATTAAACCTCAAAATATTTTAATGAATGAAAATCTAACATGTAAGATAACTGATTTTGGTATAGCAAGAGCCTATGGTGATACTACTCTTACACAAACAAATCAGATGTTGGGAACTGTTTACTATTTATCACCAGAGCAAGCGCGTGGGAATGTTGCAACAGCTCAAAGTGATATTTATTCATTAGGGATTTTGATTTTTGAAATGATTACAGGTCAAATTCCTTTTAAAGGAGAGTCAGCTGTAGCGATTGCTTTAAAACACCTGCAAGAGGAACTGCCTGATATAGATAAGTATAGAGAAAATGTTCCTCAAAGTGTGAAAAATATCGTTTTACAGGCGACGATGAAAAATCCTAATGAAAGATATATTAGTTCTAAAGAATTATTTGATGATTTAAGTACAGTTCTTAATCCAGAGCGTTTGTATGAAAATAAATATACTGGATTTAAGATACCTACACAACCTGTTCAAAATTATAATCAAACTCAGTACATTGATAGAAAATATAATGATGCTCAATATGATTATCCTGAGGAAAATACGTATGATGAAGATGATTATTACTATGAAGAAGACAATAGAAATAATAATCAGCGTTATCAATCTAAAAAACTCCCAAAAAATAATTATAATAGTGTAAAAAATAGAGATGAAAAAGAAGAGACATCTAAGGCTAAACATATTTTCCTTGCAATTTTAGCTATGGTTACTATCGTTGTTGGTACATTTTTCGTCTATAATTATGTTGTAGGTTCTAATAGTGTATCTGCACCAGATGTCCGAAATAAAACAGTAGAAGAAGCTAAAGTTCTAATTGTTAAAGCTGGTTTAGAAGTTGGAGATATAACTGAAGTAGCAAGTGATGATGTAAAAGAAAAAACTGTTATTGATAGTGATCCTAAAGCAGGTAAAAAAGTTAAAAAAGGTTCAAAAGTTGATTTACGTGTTTCTTCAGGGAAGAAAACAGTAGATATGCCGAATTTTGTAGGTATGGATGAAGAAACTGTTAAGAAAAATGCTTCAAAATTAGGATTTAAAAATATTACAGTAGAAAAAGTGGAAAGTAATAATTATGATACCGGAAAAGTTGTTTCTCAAAATATAAGAGCGGGTTCAGAAATAGTTCCGAAAGATAAAGAGTTAATTATTCAAGTTTCTACTGGTAAAAAGAAAGTGACTATGCCTAATTTAGTAGGCGAAGATAGTGCAACTGTAGAAAGTACTGTAGAATCTTACGGATTTAAGCATGTTACTTATAAAGAGGAGTACTCAGATAAAGATGCTGGAACTGTTATTTCGCAAAGTATTAGAACCGGTTCTAATATAGTACCGAGCGATGAAACTTTAGAAATAATTATTTCTAAAGGAAAAGAACGTACTTCATCTCGTGATGATTCAAGTACTGATTCGAGATCAAACGATAATAGAAGTTCAAGAAATAACTCAACAAGAAATAGTTCTAGTAATAATAGAACTAATAATAACTAATTATTTTCAATAAAAGCACAGAAGAGATATTTATTGGTTTTACACTAAATTTGAAACATAAAAGTGTTTATTCGAATATGTAAATAACCATTTATTTCAACTGTGCTTTTTACAAAATTATAAATTTATTTTATGGTGATTAATATGAATTTAACATTACAAAAAAAGCTAGAATTACTCCCGGATAATCCAGGATGTTATCTATATAAAGATAACATCGGAGAAATTATCTACGTAGGTAAGGCTAAAAATTTAAAAAATAGAGTTAAAAGTTATTTTACAGGGACGCATAATAAAAAAACTCAGACGTTAGTATCTAAGATAGAAGATCTTGAATATATAATCGTTAATTCTGAAAAAGAAGCGTTATTATTAGAAAATAACCTAATTAAAAAATATAGACCTTACTTTAATATTCGATTAAAAGATGATAAAAGTTATCCGTATTTAATGATAACTAAAGAAGAACATCCTAGATTATTAATGACTAGAAAATATAAAAAAAATAATAAAAATATCTATTTTGGACCTTATGTAGATATAAAATCTGCTACAGAGGTTAAGAAGATATTAGATAAAATATATCCATTAAGGAAATGTAATCCAGTCGAAAAAAGACCATGTATGTATTATCAAATTGGAGAGTGTATAGGTCCGTGTGCTAAGAAAATTACTACGGATGACTATAAGATGCAAATTTCTAAAATTAAATCTTTCTTAACCGGTAATACTAAAGAGATATTATCAGATTTGAGAACAAAGATGCAAGAACATATTAAAAATTTGGAATTCGAAGCTGCAGGTCAGATCCATAGTTATATCAAGTCAATAGAGGTTTCTGTCCAAAATCAAGTTGTAGCGGATAGTACTAATATAGACAGAGATTATATAGGATTTTCATTTAACGACGAATATATTTGTATCCAAATATTTTTATCAAGATTAGGTAATATAATTGAGCGTAAGGTTGAATATTTTAATTTGTATGATAGCCCGGAGGAAATTTTATATTCATATTTATTGCAATATTATGCATTAAATAAACTTCCAAAAGAAATATACATTGACGACGTTGATGAGAATTTACTTTCTGATGTAGTGGATTGTAAGATTATAATTCCAAAAAGAGGAAATCATAGAAAAATTTTAGATACTGTAAAAGAAAATGCAACGTATTACTTAAACAATAATTTAGCCATCGAAGAACTTAAAGAGCGAAAACTACAGGTCACACTTAATAATATTGCTGAAAAATTAGGTGTGCAGTCTATAAACAGTATAGATGCTTTTGACAATTCTAATATAATGGGTGTCGATGCAGTATCTGTAAAAGTAAATTTTACTAATGGTAAAAAGAATACTTACAACTATAGAAAATTCAAAATTGATGAATCGATGGGAATTAATGATGTGCAAACTATGAAGGAAGTTCTTTATAGAAATTATAAAGATAAGAAAACAAATACGGAATTATTAATAGTTGATGGTGGAAAGAATCATCTTAATGTTGCTATTGATGTAGTTCATAAAACTTTAGGTTTATCTCAAATTAAAATCATAGGATTAGCAAAAAATGAAAAGCACATTACAGAATATATTATTACTGATGATTATGAAATTATAGAATTTCCAAAAACTTCGGCAGAATATTTATTCTTAAAACAAATACAAGATGAGGTTCATAGATTCGCTATTACATACCATCGGGCAACAAAAAATAAAAATATGTATAAATCTAGTCTTGATGACATTAAAGGAATTGGTAAGGTAAGGAAAAATCTATTACTAAAATCATTTTCTTCGCTTGAGGAGATAAAAACTGCATCGGAAGATAAGTTGTTGAAACTTGGTATTCCGAAAGACGTTATAAACAACCTAAAAGAAAAATTATAAATTATTAAGTTATCCATATTTTCAAAAATAAAATATACGGATAACTTAATTTTTTTGAATAAATATGTAGTAATATTGCTAAAAGTATGATATAATAACTTAAAGAAATTATAAAAGTCGAGGAGGCAACTATGAAATTTTTATCATTCAGTTATAACGATAAAGAATTATATGGAGTAAAAGTAAAACGCGAAGAAAGTGCATGGGACTTAATTAAAGTACTAGAAGATTTCGATAATAGTGAAACTATACCACAAACTTTAAGAGAAGCAATTGAAGTATATGGTGTATCTTTTATAGAAAAAGTTAGAAAAGTACTAAAATTAGTTGAGGAAAGTAGTAATGCAGACAGCTATAAAGTACCATTTAGTAAAATAATTTGGCGTTCACCTATTACAAGAACACCAAAAAATATTCTTTGTGTTGGGCACAACTATGAAGCGCATGTTAATGAGCTTGGTGATGAGTTGGCAAAAACTCCTAAAGATGTTCTTATCTTTACGAAAGCTACAACAGCTTTAGCTGGAAATAATGAAGTAGTGCCATCTCATAGAAATATTACAGATAGCTTAGATTTCGGAGGAGAACTAGCTGTAGTAATAGCAAAACCAGGTAAAAATATATTAAGACCTCTAGTCTTAGATTATATCTTTGGATATACAATAATGAATGATATAACTGCTACTGACTTACAATATAAACATGGACAATTTTTCTTAGGAAAATCACTAGAAAAATCAGCACCAGTTGGACCGTATCTTGTAACTAAAGATGAAGTTGGTTCTCCTGAGTCTATGAATATTGTAACAAAAGTTAATGGTGAAATTAAACAAAATGCAATGACATCTGAAATGCTATTTAGAATCGATGATATCCTTGCAGAAGTTAGTAAAATCGTTCCTTTAGAAGCTGGGGATATCGTTGCTACAGGTACACCAGCAGGGGTTGGTTCTGCTCAAAACCCACCAAAATTCTTACAACCTGGTGATGAAATTAAAATTACTGTTGAAGGAATTGGTACATTAACTACGGTTATTGGAGACTAAGCAGAAAGGAAAAACAATGGCAAAGAAAGCAAAAGATAAACAAGTTACACATATTGAAAAAGATGATTTAAAGGCACGTCAAGCCGCAATTAATGAAGCTATAAAAGTTATCGAAAAAGAATACGGTAAGGGTGCAATTATGGATATTTCATCAGAAAATCCAATTAAAGTGGAGGCAGTATCGTCTGGATCATTAGCAATTGACTCGGCTTTAGGTATAGGCGGATATCCTAAAGGACGTATTGTTGAAGTTTATGGTCCTGAATCATCAGGGAAAACTACAATCGCACTTCACGCAATTGCAGAAGTTCAAAAAACTGGTGGGATCGCTGCATTTATAGATGCTGAGAATGCCCTAGATATTGAATATGCAAAAGCATTGGGTGTTGATTTTACTCCTGGTAAATTCTTCTTATCGCAACCTGACAGTGGTGAACAAGCACTTGATATTGCTGAAAAACTTATCTTATCTGGTGCGATTGATATAATTGTAATTGACTCAGTAGCTGCATTGGTACCAAAAGCAGAGATTGATGGGGTAATGGGAGCTAATCATATTGGATTACAAGCTCGTCTTATGTCGCAAGCACTTCGTAAATTAACTGGTCAAATAAATAAAGCTAATACTATCGCTTTATTTATTAACCAACTTCGTGAAAAAGTAGGAGTAATGTTTGGAAGCCCTGAAGTAACAACAGGTGGACGTGCATTAAAATTCTACTCTACAGTGCGTATAGATGTACGAAAAGGAGAGGCTATTAAAGGTGCTGATAGTGAAATTTTAGGTAACAGAACTAAAATTAAAATTGTTAAAAACAAAGTAGCTCCACCGTTCAAGATTGCTGAAGTAGATATTATGTTTGGCGAAGGAATTTCAAAAATTGGAGAAACTCTTGATTTTGCAGTTGACTTAGATATTATTAATAAATCTGGATCATGGTTCTCGTATAATGGTGAACGTTTAGGTCAAGGACGTGAAAATGTTAAAAAAGTCTTTGAAGAAAATGAAGAACTATATAATGAAATATATGCTCTTGTAAGGGAAGAGATGATGAATAAAACTGGGAAAAAGACTAACTCAGTTGTAGAAGAAGAGTCAAATGATAATATTGATGAACTTGATTTAGGGATAGAAACTTTAGGTGAGGTTGAATAGTAATATATGAATAAAAAATTATTTAAAATTGTATTATGGTTAATGATTTTTTGTATATTAGCAAGTGGATTTATTTCTGCTATAGCAATATTCTTATAATCTATATACAAAGTAAATAAAAGGGGTTGCCCCAAAAGTCATAAATTTTAAAAAAGTTTATATGAGAACTCATGAGCGCAGTGGTTTATTGATCTCTAAATTCGCTTTATAAAAGCTTTTTAGAGATATAATAGACTTTGCGGGGGTGACTCGACAAAATCGATTTCTCCGAAATCACGATTTTTGAGTCACTCCCTTTTATTTTGAAAATGTGATAAAATATTAATTGAGAAAAAAATAGGAGAAATAATAGTGAATTTAGTACAAAATATGAATGATAATCAGCTAAAGGCTATACTAAAAACAGAAGGAGCTGTAATGGTTATAGCCGGGGCTGGTAGTGGGAAGACACGTGTATTAACAAATAGAATAGCTTATTTAATTTCTGAAAAAAACATCTTAGAAAATAATATCTTGGCTATCACTTTTACGAATAAAGCAGCTAAAGAAATGAAAGAAAGAATATACGCTCTTGTTGGGGAAACTTCAAAATATATTTGGATAAATACATTCCACTCTATGTGTGTAAGAATATTACGTCAACACATTGAACTATTAGGCTATAATAAAAACTTCACGATACTTGATACAAGTGAACAAAAAAGTATTATAAAGAATATTATTAAATCTCTAGATTTATCAGAAGATGCATATCAACCTGCTAACGTATTAAAAATAATTTCAAATGCTAAGAATAGTTTAGTTTCAGTAAAAAAAATGAGAGAACAATCTCGCTTTGGTTTTATGAAAAATGTAGCAGAAATATATGCACACTATCAAAGCTATTTAAAGAAAAATAGCGTATTGGACTTTGATGACTTAATGCTTAAAACAATTGTTTTATTTAAAAAATTCCCTGAAGTTTTAGCGATTTATCAAAATCAATTTCAATATATTCATGTTGATGAGTACCAAGATACAAACGTTATTCAATATAGATTAATTAAAATGTTATCAGAAATACATAAAAATGTATGTGTTGTTGGTGATGATGATCAAAGTATTTATAGCTGGCGTGGTGCGTGTAGTGATAATATAATAAACTTTGAAAAAGATTTTGACAATGTTGAATTAGTGTTCCTCGATCAGAACTACCGTTCTAATTCTACAATTCTTGATGCAGCAAATGCAGTTATTAAAAATAATACCGATAGGAAAGAAAAAGCTCTATGGTCTGAAAACAAAGGCGGAGGGAAAATCTCAGTTTACGCAGCCTCTAATGACAAAGACGAAACTGATGATATAGCTAAAAAGATAGTTGAATTGAAAAAGGAAGGTATATCTTATAAAGATATCGCAATTTTATATCGAGCAAACTACCTTTCTCGTCAAATGGAAAATTCTTGTTTATCTTTCGGTATTCCATATAAATTAATTGGTTCTCTTAAGTTCTTACAACGTCAAGAAGTACGTGATTTACTTGCATACTTAAATGTAATTGTAAATAGAGCTGATGAGTTTAGCTTAAGAAGAATCATCAATGTTCCTAAAAGAGGAATTGGTGCTAGCTCAATGGATAAAATTGATAAATATGCTGAACAATACGGTATTTCCTTATTTGAAGCTTTAAAAAATATTGAAGCAGTAGGCGTGTCTAAAAAAATAGTAACCAACATCCAATTACTAACAAATCTGATTGAGAGATATTCAGAAATAGAAAGATATTCAATAGATGAATTAATTATAGGAATTTATAAAGATTCAGGTTATGAAAGCATGTTAAAAGAATCTAATGATCCTTATGCAGAAAGTAGAATTGAAAATATTTCTGAGTTGGTTTCTTCAGCTAAACAATTCTCTAGTATGAATGATAGTCTTATTGATTTTATCTCGGAAATGTCTCTGACATCTGATGCAGATGATGAAAATCAAGAAGATGCAGTAGTTCTATCTACAGTCCATGCTTCTAAAGGATTAGAGTACAAAGTAGTCTTTATAATGGGATTAGAGGAGAATCTATTCCCATCTATCAGAGATGCTGAAAGTAGTGCTGACGAGAAGAATAAGATGGAAGAAGAGCGTCGCTTAGCATATGTTGCTATTACACGAGCAAAAGAAAGATTATTCATGTCGTACGCAAACAGACGAATGCAATTTGGTTCTATCAAGATGAATAAACGTTCTAGGTTCTTAGATGAAGTCCCTAACAAACTGATGCATTTCGAATCTTCATTTGGAGGAAGTTTTGAAAGCACTGATTCAAATATGGATCAGGCTAATAAGTTTATTAGCAGACTTAGTCCAAAAATTAAGATTTCAGAGAAACCTAAGACTTTAGTTAGTACGAATTATGGTGTAGATGACATTGTACTTCATAAAAAATTCGGAGAAGGGAAAGTCTTAGACATATCTGCTGATAGTGTAAAAGTTGAATTTAGTGAGGTTGGTGTAAAAACTTTATTAATTGAGTATGCCAATCTGACAAGAAAGGATTAATAAATTATGAAACAAATTCAAGAAGAAATTTTCAAGCTAGTTTCTTTATTAAACAAATATTCATATGACTATTATGTTGAAGATAATCCGCAAGTTTCTGATACTGAATATGATACTTTATATAAGCAATTAGAAAAACTAGAAGAGAAATATCCTGAATTAATTTTAGAAAATTCTCCTACACAAAGAGTAGGGGACAGAGTACTTGATGAGTTTGAAAAAATTACCCATAAAGTACCAATGTTAAGTTTATCAAATACATTTTCTACAGAGGATTTAAAAGAATTTGATGCTAGAGTGTCAAAATTGGTTCCTAGGGAAAATATTGAGTACATATGTGAATTAAAAATAGATGGTCTTGCAATTTCTATTAACTATGAGAATGGTAAATTAGTTAGTGCTGCTACTCGTGGGGATGGAACTATTGGTGAAGATGTAACTGAAAATATAAAAACTATTTTTTCTATTCCAAAAGCTTTAAAAGATAATAGATCATTTGAGGTTAGGGGGGAGGTTTATCTTCCAAAGAAATCTTTTAATATTCTTAACAAAGAGCGAGAAGCAAATAATGAAGTATTATTTGCCAATCCTCGTAATGCCGCAGCAGGATCTTTAAGACAATTGGATTCAAAAATAACAGCAAAAAGAAGATTATCAGCGTTTATTTATTCAATAGTAGGCGATGATAGCATTGTTTCACAAGAGAATGCATTAAACACAGCAAAGGAATATGATCTTCCTGTAAATCCTAATTTCAAACTTTGTAAAAATATTGATGAAGTAATTGAGTATATTAATTACTGGACAGAAAACAAACAAGATTTACCGTATGATATTGATGGAATTGTTATTAAAGTGAATTCATATAACCTGCAAGAAGAGATAGGTTATACCCAAAAAAGTCCTAGATGGGCTACGGCATACAAGTTTCCTGAAGAAGAGCTTGCTACTAAATTATTAGATGTAGAACTTAGTGTAGGTAGAACAGGGATAATTACACCTGTTGCTATTTTAGATCCAATTTTAATCTCAGGCTCGACAGTATCTAAAGCATCTTTACATAATAAAGATATTATTGATGAACTAGATATTCATATTGGGGATATGGTAGTAGTTAAGAAAGCTGGTGAGATTATTCCTAAGGTAGTTCGTGTTATTAAAGAGTTAAGAGCTGAGGGAACTACAAAATATCAAATGCCATCTACTTGTCCATCTTGCTATCAGGAAACTTATGTGAAAGAAAATGATCCTTTTACAAGATGTAAAAATCCAGATTGTCCTGAGCAAAATATTAGAAGGATAATCCATTTTGCCTCAAGAGAAGCGTTAAATATCGAAGGACTTGGTGATAAAGTGGTAGCGACTTTATATGATAAAGGTATCATCGAGCATACCATCGATTTATTCTCCTTGGATGGAGCTAGATTAATTTCATTGGAGCGTATGGGAGAAAAGTCTGTAGACAATTTATTAAACGCCATTGAGAAATCAAAAGAAAGCTCACTTGATAAAGTAATCTTTGCACTTGGAATACTAAATGTTGGGAAAAAAGCAGGAAAGATACTTGCAGAAAAATATTTGAACCTTTCTAATTTTATGAATGCAACATTAGAAGAACTTGTTAATCTTGATGATGTAGGACAAATTACAGCAGAATCTATTTTAGATTATTTATCAGATGACAATAATATCCAATTTATAAATGATTTGATTAGCGTTGGAATGAATCCTCAATATGAAGTTACTGCAGTCAACTCTGATAATATTTTTTCAGGAAAAACAGTCGTGTTAACTGGTAAGCTTGTTGAATTAACAAGAAATGAAGCGAAAGAATTTTTAGAAAAAAATGGAGCAAAGGTTACTGGAAGTGTCACTTCAAAAACTGATTTAGTTATTGCTGGAGAGAAAGCAGGTTCGAAACTCGCAAAAGCTGAACAACTAGGTATTGAAGTAATTAACGAAGAACAATTTGCTAACATGGTAAGAGAGGTGGAATAATGGATAATAAATTACCGTATAAAGTTTTTGGTATCGTAATTGTGTTCGTATCAATCATTACATTTTTCATCATGAACTATAATTCAGTACCAGTTTCATTTATATTCTTTACTGTTAAATTACCTTTAACAATACTATTCTTCGTATGTTTCTTTATGGGGATAATCGCAGCTAGTTTTTATTGGTATCAAAAATATAAAAGTTTAGCTAAAAAATATGAAAGAACAGAAAAATTATTATTTACTAAAGAAAAATTAGAAGATAACAAAGAATAAAGTAAACTCACTGAACGAAAAGGGGTGAAAAAATGGGGATAAAATATAATTGGATTTATCCTAGTTATGATGAAAATTTTATAAAAGAGTTAGAGTCATATAGTATTTCTAAAAATATAGCTAAAATATTAAATGCTCGTAGTATTACAGACATGACCGTTGTCAAAAAATACTTTTCTGATGAATATGAAGAAGGTTATGATCCATTTTTAATGCATGACATGCAAAAAGCTGTAGATAGGATTAATGAGGCGATTGAAAATGAGGAGAAAATACTTGTTTATGGCGATTATGACGCAGATGGAATTACATCAACAGTCCTATTAGTCGAAACATTAATATCGATGGGAGCAAATGTATCGTCATACATTCCAAATCGTTTTGAAGAGGGATATGGACCAAATAAAGAAGCTTTTACTAAAATAATTAATTCAGGAATTTCTTTAATTATTACGGTTGACAATGGAATTGCAGGAGTAGAAGAGGTTGATTTAGCAAATGAATTGGGCTGTGATGTGATTGTTACTGATCACCATAAAATTCAAGATACTATGCCTAATGCTTATGCTATAATTCATCCTGAGCATCCAGATGGTGATTATCCTTTCAAGAAATTAGCTGGAGTAGGAGTTGCATTTAAACTAGCCCACGCATTATTGGAAATATTTCCAGATTTCTTATTAGATCTAGTTGCAATTGGTACAATTGCAGATATGGTATCTATTACGGATGAAAATAGAATCTTTGTAAAACAAGGTTTAGAGTTGTTAAATGAAGATCCACGAATAGGTCTTAAGATGCTACTTGAATTATCTAGTATTGATACAAAAATTGATGAACAAACAGTTGGTTTTTATATAGCTCCTAAGTTGAATTCTATAGGTAGAATGGATAGTGCAAAATTAGGATTAACTTTTCTAATGGCAGAAGATCCTGTAACAGCAAAATCATTAGCTGAGCAAATTGAACAATACAATATTGAACGAAAAAAAGTTACCGAAGATATTGTAAAAGATGTTATAAATAAAATTGAAACTTCTGATAAAAAAGAAAAGAATGTAATTATGGTATCAGGTAAATATCATGAAGGAGTTCTAGGTATAGTGGCATCTAATATTGTCGAAAGATATCAAAAACCTGTATTTATTATGAATGAGAAGGATGGTGTCCTTAAAGGATCAGCGCGAAGTATTTTTGATTTTAATATTTACGTAGCTATGAATAAAATCTCTGATTTATTCCTTGCATTTGGAGGTCATACACTAGCTGCTGGATTTTCTTTTGATGTGAGTAATTTTGATAAAATTGAAGGATTTTTAGATAATGAATTTGAAGAATTTAAAAAACATAACGAATTAAAATCAAGTAAGAATATTGATATAGTAACTTCACTTGAAGATATTAGTTATCAGTTTTTAAATTCCTTAGACGTATTAAAACCTTATGGTATGGATTTCGAAAAACCTAATGTATTAATAGAAAATGCAATGGTTCTTAATAAAGCATACTTTGGTTCTGAAAAACAATATTTAAGACTTACTATTGCAGATGAGGTTGGAAATTTAGAATGTATTAGCTTTAAAGATGTAGCAGCGTTTGATAAAGTCGAAAAGAATGACATTGTTGATTTGTTATGTACTTTGGATAAAAATAACTTTAATGGACGATCAAAACTACAGGCTCATATTATTGATATAAATATTAAGGAATTTTTATTTGAAGATTTGAGATTTATGAACTATGATATTTCAAAAATTGACAATACTAGTTTAAAATTGTCAAAATATAAGGATGATAAAGCTAATAATTTTTATTTGTACAAAGATATAGATAAACTAGATACTGAGTTTGAATATATTTATTTGCTTGATATACCTAATTCTAAAGATTATTTAGAAAGAATTACGAATTTAAATCCGAAAAAAGTATTTTTAATATGTGAAGAAAGAGAAATACTTTCTGACTTGTATCTTATTGACAAAGATAGACTTATTAAGTTATTTAATTTAATACTTTCGACAAACAATAAGCAAATAAACGTAGCTCAACAATTAGATAAAATATTATCAGTCTTAAAAACAAATGTAGATAGTTTAAAAATTATGATTCAAATTTTTAAAGAGTTAGAGTTAATAACTTTTGTAAATAATACAATAATACTAAATCCAAATTATAAAACTGTTGATTTGAAAAAATCTCCAAGTTTTGTAAAGATGGAAAGTATATTTGAAATGGAAAACTTGCTTTTAAAAGAGAGTATAGTAAATATCGATAAATTATTCAGTAAGAAGTAACTATATAAAAAGGAGAACAAAATGAAAATTTTATACTTTTGGGATGCATACTGTGGTTGGTGCTATGGATTTGATAAAATATTCACTAAGTTTTATGAAAATCATTCAGATGTAGAAATTGAAATAATTTCGGGTGGATTATTCTTTGGAGATAATAGCAAAAAAATCAAAGAATATGGATATTTCCAAGAAGGAAATAAAAAGATATCTGAAATGTATAATGTAGAATTTGGAGAAGAATATAATAAAGTACTTGAAGAAGGTGAAATGATATTAAACTCTGTTCATCCTGCAATAGCTATGGACGTTGTAAAAGAATTTATACCAAATTCAAAATTGTTAAATTTTGCTTATGATATTCAATGCAAATTTTTTATTGAAGGAAAAAGTCTTAGTGAAGTTAAAACATATGTAGAATTATCTGATAAATATGAAATTGATAGTTCTGATTTTGCCTTAAAATTAACTATTGCTTTTAAAAATGCCAATCCTATTCACTCAGATTTTATAAAAACACTGAACTTAGGGATTGAATCTTATCCAACAGCAGTATTAGAAAAAGAGGGCGAATTTTATGATTTAAGAGGTTATGCAACAGAACCTGAGGATATAGAAATACATTTTAACTTAATAACAAAAAGATTTTAAACGGTTATATTAATTATTTTTTCATTGTGTCAATTTTATGGACAAATTTTCCAGAGGTAATCCCTATGAATTCAATGATTTTTAAATCAAATTCATAGAAATTGCCTCTATTTTTTTTATATTTTTGAAATTTTCACTTGTATCTTATTTACTGTTATAGTATAATATGTTTATAATTAAACGATACTGATTATCAGTATAAAATTTATCGGAGGTATTCTATGACAAAAAAATATAATAGCAAATTCATAGCTGGGTTAGCAGTTCCTATCTGTTTAACAATAACTACTACAGGGATATCTAATCCTATATTAAATACAAAGTTAAATATCGCTTATGCTCAAGATGAACAAAGTAATGGATTTAAAGTATATGAGCCTGAAATTGGAGCAAGTGGTTCATTAGAATTTTATGTCGAAGGAAAAGATTCATCAAATGATTTATTTAATAAATATTGGAAAAATGTTGATAAACTATTAATAGACGGAAAAGATTTCGGTTTTAATAATCAAGCATCTGCTTCTAAAAATTATACATTGTATGGCACTACTGTATATATTAATAATAAAGATATAGAAGCTCATTATAATAAGCAAAAGAAACACAAAATTGAATTTATATTTAAAGATGGTTCAAAAGCTGTATATGAAGATGAAGGGTATGTAGATCCAACTACTAAACCAAAATTAATTAATGAAGGTTTAAAAATAACAGAACCACAATTAGATAATGATTCGCTAATATTCTTCTTAGAAGGAACTGATATTTATAAAAATTATTGGTCAAAAGTTTCTAAACTTACAGTAGATGGCAAAGACTTTGGTTTTGATAAACAAAACACAAATAGTAAATTTTATAAACTATATGATGGTCAAGTAACTGCAATAGATAAGGCTATAACAGATCATTATAAAAAACAAGATAAACACAAAATTGAATTTACATTTGAAGATGGTTCAAAAACAACTTATGAAGATACTGGCTATGTAGAACCAAGTAATGATGCTTCGACACCTACAAAAGATGCTTCAACTGATTCTAACAAACCAGCTTCAAATGCTAAATATACTATTTCTAAATTAGATCAAGGTAAAAACTGGAAAGATGAAAAACACTTAACTTTAGAGTTATCTGACACATCTGTTTATGATAATTTTGTTGATGAAATAGCAAGTGTTACTTTAAATGGTACAACTGTAAATAAAGATATATTTAAAGATAAAGTAGAAACATCTAAATATCTTGGTATTAGAATCTTTAACGAGGATTTAGTAAAAGCATTAAAAGATTCAGACAATAAACTAGAAGTTAAACTTGTTGATGGAACTATAATCTCGTATCCAACAGCAACTGATAAAAAAGAAGATACAAAACCTACAGAACCAAAGCAAGAAACACCTACAACTAGTGTTTCATATGCTCAAAAAGATTTAGTTACTAAAGTAGAGAAGAATAAATATGCTGATGAATTAAACATTACTCTAGCTGATGGATTTAAAGCAGAAGATGTTCTTAAAAACACTAAAGAAGTTATTATCAATGGAAAAACTTTCAACAAATCACTGTTTAGTAAAAACTATAATGATCAAATCGTTACTTTCGATGACGGCGGTGAAAGTCTTAAAGCATTTAAAGCTTGGAATTTTGATGGAGAAAATTCAATCATATTTAAAGCGAACGATGATAGTGAAAGTAAAGCATTTACTACTGGTAATAAAGTAGTCGAAGAAAAACCAGCAGATAATAAAACTACAGAAAAACAAGGAGAAAAAACTTATTCACTTACTGACAAGTTAGAAGATGGTGAATATACTTTAGGTTTTAACGCTTTATATGCTGATGGAAGACAAGGAACTTCTATGTTAGAAGGATTCTTTGATAAAAATGTAAAATTAGTAGTTAAAGATGGAAAAATGAGTATTACAATGTTAAATACATTATTTGCTCATGGTTTATATGATTTTGCAATTCAAAACAAGGGTAAATGGGCATCAGGTGTGAAAGAAAACTTTGGTGAGAAGAACTCTGCAGGTCAATATGATAAAGCGTTATTTACTCTTCCTGTAGAAGATTTAGACCAAATACATTTAGGTGGTGTTATTGTTTCTTATATGGGCTCTCTTGAGAGTGATAAAGGAAACTTTGATAAATATACAACCGTAAAACTAAAATTCAAACCTGAAATTAAAAAAGGATGGAATGGATTCGAGTTAGTTGAGAAAAACAATGAAGAACGTAAAAAAAGTGATGATCTACTTCAGAAAAAATTAATTGCTAATGGGGTAGATACTAACAAAGACGGTAAAGTAACAGAAGATGAATTAAAAAACTTTACAGGTGATATCAATATTGGTTCATTAGAAATTGATGGCAAAGTTGATAAGGGTGCAATTTATAATTTAGATTTATTAAAATATATGGGGCCTGGAGTTAAATCATTCTCTTCAGATAGCAATAACTTTGGTGAATTGCCAGAAGACTTATTTAAAAATGCAGTTAATATTGAGAGTATTAACTTAGGAGGAAATGGTGTTACTAAACTACCTGAAAATCTATTTGCTAATAACAAAAAATTAAAAACTCTGAACTTATCTTCAAACAACTTAGGTAATATCCCAGAAAACTTGTTTGCAAATAACCCAGAATTAGAATCTGTTGAATTCAGTCAATCATGGCTATCTACGTTGCCATCTAATGTATTTGCTAACAATAAGAAGCTAAAAACAGTTAGTTTGTCTAATAATAAAATAGTTTCTCTACCTGATGATTTATTTAAAAATAATTCAGCTTTAACATTCTTATCATTCACAGATAATGAACTAACTAAACTTCCTGCTAGTGTTGCTAATTTAACTTCTTTAACACAGTTATATGCAGCTAATAACAAATTATCATCACTACCAGATAATGGAGTTAATTTCACGAAATTATATACTTTATCATTAAATAACAACCATATCTCTAGCTTATCTGATGAATTATGGAAAACTTTAGCTAAAAATAAAGCAACTGTAAGACTAGTAAATAACCAAATTAGTAATATACCATTAGAATTAATTAAAGCAAATGGTAGTCTGCATATCCTTGATATTGCTAATAACAATTTACCAGCAACATTACCGTATAATGATTCCGATACAAAACTATTAGGAATTTCTCCTGAAGTTACGCAAGGGTATTACCCACAAAAACAAGCTATCGAATTGAATGTTGTAGCAAAAGATAATAAGATTACGATTCAACCAAAAGATGAAAAATTAACAATTCTAAATCTTTTACACTGGTATAGAGGTCGTTCTGAGTTTTATGGTGGGGAAGGTATCTTACAAGGTTTAGATAAATATAAAGAATTCCTAAGTAAACAAACTAAACCTATGGCAGAATTACTTAAGAGTGATGATTATGGTCGTAACTGGTATATTGTTACTAAGGTAGAACGTATCCGTGGTAATGAAGTTAAAGAACTTAGTTCAACAAGTGTTTCTAATGAAGATGATAAAAAATTAGAAATTACTGATAATGATATGAAAGCTGGAGATAAATATAGAATTACTAAAACTTTATTCGAGAAAAATGCTACAAATATCGATGATAAAATAGTTGAACTTGTAACGACAGTTGATGCTGATGTTAAAAAAGAAGAACCTAAGGTAGAAGATAAGAAAGATGAGAAGCCTTCTGAACAACCTAAGGTTGAAGAGAAACCTCAAGTGACGCCTGAACAGCCTAAAGTAGAAAAACCTCAAGAATCTCCTTCTGAACAACCAAGTACACCTTCAGTGGATGATAAAAAGAATGTAACTGATACTCTTATTGCTAAATTACCTGGTAATGAAGAAGTTAAAGTTCAATTTAAAGAAAAAGATGTTACTGGTATGAAATTTGTAGCTCAAAATTCTGATGAACAAAAAGTTGAAAAAGTTAAAGAATTAGTCAAAAATCTTGATGAAAAACTAAAAGTAGTAAAAACTCTTGATTTATTCTTTACAGATGATAAAGGAAATGTAATTAATAATAATGGAGAAGCTAGAACAGTTACTGTAGCAGTAATAGCTAATGATAATGAAACATTAGAAGTATACTATGTAAATGGTGATAAGTTACAAAAAGTTAAAAGTACTTACAGTGATGGAAAACTTACATTCTATACAGATCACTTTAGTACATATACTATTGTTTCAAGAGCCAAAGAAGCTAAGAATAATCCTTCACAAAGTGAAGTAGAACAAAGATTCAACAATATACTTCCTAAAACTGGTTTAACTGAAAATAGTGCAGGTGCTGCATTATTAGGTTTACTAGGTGTGATTTTATCTGTATTAGGATTTAGAAGAAAAAGATAATATAAATTAGTTTACTATTATATAAAATAAAAACGATAGATTTTAATTTTAGAATCTATCGTTTTTCGTATTAAATTATAAGATAAAGAATGTCATGAATAATATATCCAGAAAAGAGTATTAATATAACATTCATGTATATTCTTAATTTTTCTCTAAAGATAACTGAGATAATATTGATAATAATTACTCCAATAATCGCTCCTAGAGTGTTATCAATTAAATCTGTTATGTCAGGAAAACCAATAGTTAGCACATATTGTGTAGATTCATATATACAACTCAATATAAAAGCTAATATTATTGCTCTAAAACCAGAAGACTTAGGGTATAACATCTTTATGTAAAAACTAAATGGTATGAAGAAAAGTATATTTAATAGAACTTCCACAATATCAAAATAACTATATGGTATTAAGTTAACTGTTCTCCATGTTATTCCTGGATGAAGTAGAACTCGTGGATGATTTATCCAAGAAAGATTACTATTTTTTAATAAATTCCAATCCATTTTGGCCACTATTACCCATGAAAGTATGAATAAATACACGAAAAATAGAATAAAGGTTAATTTTCTGCTGTTAAGAAAAGATTTCAAATTATTCTCCTTTCATTTTTATTATTTTAGAATATATAGTAACAAAGTTTATTAAAATTAACTTAAATTATAATTTAATAATTAGCTGAACTTGATCAGCAATTATTCCCGCTTCACTTTTCAAATTAAGAGTAAAATTTTTATAGTCAAAAACATTATTTTTATCAAACATCATTTCGTAATATGAAGGGTAAAATACTGAGCCAAGATTTGATTCAACCTGTTTGTCATATTTACTCCACTTAATATTTACATCATTTTTACTCACTATTAACACTCTATACTTATCGTACACTTGACAGTAACAACCACTTATATTTTCATTGTAAGGACTATTTCCATCTGTATAATCTATTATAATATCATATGTATTTCCATCAAACTTATTAATTTCTTTTAAAATATATTCTATCACTGATTCTGAAAATGTAAATTTCATAATTTTGCCTCCGTGTTTAATAATATATACTCTATTTTATCATACTAATAAATCATAAAGATAGTATTTAGGATTACCTCTTTTCAGAACTTATAATAATGGTATTATAAATTGCTTATTTTCTTATTTTATAGTATAATAATTAGGTTAAGAAAACATTTAGGAGAAAATAAAAATAAATGAATTTAGAAAAATACATTTCAATCGTACCAAATTGGCCAAAAGAAGGAATCAGTTTTAAAGATATTACTACTTTAATGGCAGATGGAGAAGCGTACAAATACGCTACAGATCAAATTGTAAATTATGCAAAAGAGAAAAAAGTTGATGTAGTAGTAGGACCAGAAGCTCGTGGTTTCATTATTGGATGTCCTGTATCTTACTCACTGGGTATAGGGTTCGTTCCTGTAAGAAAACCTAATAAATTACCACGTGAAGTTATTTCATACGAATATGATTTAGAATACGGAAGTAACACATTAACAATGCATAAAGATGCAATCAAACCAGGTCAACGTGTTCTAATTACTGATGACTTATTAGCTACAGGTGGAACAATTGAAGCAACTATAAAATTAGTAGAAGAATTAGGAGGAATCGTAGTAGGTATTGCGTTCTTAATCGAATTAGATGGTCTAAACGGTATGGACAAACTACAAGGTTATGACGTTCTTACATTACTAAAAATGTAATCTACTATAATAATTAAATAATATGACATTTGAACTTATAGAAAAGAAATATCTAAAAAATATAAATACAAATGCTTATCTTTATGAGCATACAAAAACTCGCGCGAGATTAGTTTTCTTTGAAAATGATGATATAAATAAAAGTTTTAGCATTAGTTTTAAAACTATCCCTTATAATGATAATGGTATTTTTCATATTTTAGAGCATTCTGTTTTATGTGGTTCAGCGAAATATCCAGTAAAAGAACCTTTTGTAGAACTACTTAAAGGTTCTTTTAATACATTTTTAAATGCAATGACATTTCCTGATAAAACTATGTATCCAGTATCGTCTAAAAATGAGAAAGACTTAGAAATATTGATGGATATATACTTAGATGCAGTATTTAATCCAAACTTAAAAAATAATCCAAATATACTTGCTCAAGAAGGATGGCACTATCATCTTGAAGATAAAGAAGATGAACTAATATACAAAGGTGTAGTTTACAATGAAATGAAAGGTGCTTATTCATCAGTAGATGAAGTACTAGATCAATATGTAACGGAACACTTATTTAGTGATACTTCTTATAAATATTCTTCTGGAGGAAAACCAGAAGCTATCCCTTCAATTTCACAAGAAGAATTTTTAGAGACTTATAATTATAATTATCACCCAAGCAACAGCTATATCTTTTTATATGGTGATTTAAATGTTGAACAATATCTGAATCATATTGATAGTTATCTAAATAATTACGAGTATAAAGAGTATAGCGATTACAACTTAACACGTCAAGAAAACTTTACTGCGGATATTGTTAAACGTACATATTTTAACGAAGATGTAAAAGATAAAGCATATGTAGCTTATAACTATATTCTTGGTGATAGTAATGAGTTTAGTAAAATTGAGAATATCGATATAATAGATGATATTCTTCTTGGAAGTAGTAATACAGAATTTAGAAAATACTTCATTGATAACAATATTTGTGAAGATGTATATAGTTACATTCAAAAAGACCGTAAAGAAACTGTATACTCAATTATCTTTAAATACGTAAGCGATGATAAATTAGAAAGTCTTGATGCAGAATATAAATCTTTATTAAAAGGTATTATTGATAAAGACTTTGATTATGAGCAAGTTCAAGCTTCAATTAACAAAAAGAACTTTTCTATCAAAGAAGAGATTAATAAAACTTCATCACCTAAGGGTGTATCTTATGCTATTAGATTATTAAGAACGTGGTTATATAGCGAAGATAATATATTAGATGCATTTGATTTAGACAACGTAATTTCTCATTTACAAGAAAATTGTATTAATAAACAATATGAAACTCTTGCTAGACAGTTTCTAATTGAAAATAATAAACAAGCTATATTACACTTAATTCCTACATTAGAAAAAGAGAATAAGGAAAAAGATTTAGTTGAATATAAAGCTACTTTATCAGAAACTGAATTAGAAGACATTGTTAAAAACACTATGTTGTTACGAGAATGGCAAAATAGCATTGACAAAAAAGAAGATTTAGAAAAAATCAAAAGTGTTGATGCTAAAGAAGTAGAATTAAAAAATCCATTCGAAGAAACTTTCTTTGAAGAATACAAAGGTATAAGTTATTCGCACTATGATGCTGTTACTAATGGTATTTCGTATTCTAAATTACTATTTGATATAAGTGATTTCGAAGTTGAACAGTTACAATATGCATCAGTATTATCATATTTATTATTTAACTTTAATACAAAAAATAAAACAGAAGCTGAAGTTATAAAAGAAATAGGTGCAAATCTTGGTGGTATTAGCTCTTATGTAGATGTTTTTAGAAAACATAAGAGTGAAGAATGTGAAGTAAAATTCATAATCAGTGCTAAGAATTTAGTAGAAAAAGCTGGAGATTTATCTAAGATTTTAGACGAAACTACACTTAATGTAGATTTTGAAGATAAAGATGCACTATATAATGTTCTCTTAGAAATTAAGTTAATGCTAGAAAGTAGATTTAAAAATTCTGGTCATGCTTTTGTAGCACGTCGTATTAGTGGTTTTTACAATCCTCAAAGTAAACTTGCTTCATATCATGGAGAATATGATTTCTATGAGTTTATAAGCGAATTAGTAAACAAATACGAACAAAATAGTGATAAGATTAAAGAAAAGCTATATACTGTCACAAATCTAATTTTTAATCAAGCTAGATTATTAGTTAACTTTGTCGGTAATAAAGAAGAATATACTAACTTCAAAGAAACTATATCTTCATATTTAACTAAATACCCTAGTGAATTGAATAAGCAAAGCGGTTTTGAAATTAAATTAGAAGAACAAGGTTATTCTGAAGGTTTTTACTTTGATTCACTAGTTCAATACGTTGGCGTGGGTTATAATATAAATGATTACACTGGTACACACTTAGTATTAAGACATATCTTAAGTTTAGATTATTTATGGAATAATGTCCGTGTGAAAAATGGAGCCTATGGTTCTGGAGTAATATTTAATGCTTTTGGTGATTTTAATTTGTGGTCTTATCGTGATCCAAACTTAACAGAAACTCTAGAGATATATTACAATATTAACAACTACGTAGCTAATATTGATGCAGATGAAAAAGATCTTAATAAATATATTATAGGTACACTAAATTCATTAGATGTACTAATGTCACCAAGTGCGCAAGCCGCATATTCATTAAACAAATACATCACTAATTCCCCATTTGAAGTTTATGATAAACTTGTAAATGAGATAAAAAATACAACAGTAGAAGATTTAAGAAAATTAGCAATAGAATTTGAAAATATGAAATCTAAAGCATATACTTGTGTACTAGGTTCAAAAGAAAAAGTATTAGAAAATAAACAATTATTTAATAAAACAATAGAATTAAAATAGAAAGGTGCATGAATGAGAGTTCGAAATAGAGCAGATGCTAGAGAGCGTCTAGAGAATAGTCCAGTTGTATTTTTACAACCTAAGGATAATAAGGGGAAATGGAAAGAAATTTTTGGAAATGATAATCCAATACACTTAGAAATAGGAAGTGGAAAAGGTAAGTTTATTCATACACTTGCTGAAAAACACCCAGAAATTAACTTTATAGCTATGGAAGCACAACCAACTGTCTTAACATTTCTATTAGATAAAGTTGAAGAAACTCATAGAGAAAACTTAAAGCTTATTTCAGGAAATGCTGAAGATCTACTAGAATATTTTGCTGAAGGTGAAGTTGATCAATTATATCTAAACTTCTCTGATCCATGGCCTAAAACAAGACATGAGAAAAGACGCTTAACATTCCATACGTTTTTAGCACGTTATGAAACTATCTTAAATGGAAATAAAACAATAGTTCAAAAAACTGATAACCAAGGTTTATTCGAATACAGTTTAATGAGCTATGCTAAATACGGATTTACTTTTAATAGACTTTCTTTAGATTTAACTAATAGTGTCTATGAAGAAGAGAACGTTCATACTGAGTATGAAGATAAGTTTATTAGAAAAGGTAATAGAATCTACATGGTAGAGGCTGTAAAAGAAAGTAAATAACTTTAGTTTACATAAGTATAATTATGTAAACTAAAATGTTTATTGGTTTTCTTTGTATAAATTACACTAAAATTATTAGTTTATACCTTGATTTTAAAAAAGAATTTATTTATAATAATATTAATACAATTTAAAGGAGAAATACAATAATGATATCAGTTAATGATTTTAAAACTGGAGTTACTATCGAAGTTGATGGAAACATTTGGAAAGTAATGGAATTCCAACACGTTAAACCTGGTAAAGGAGCTGCATTTGTACGTTCTAAATTAAGAAATATGCGTACTGGTGCTGTTAACGATAAAACTTTCAGAGCTGGTGAAAAAGTTGCAAAAGCTCAAATTAACAACCAAAAAATGTCATACCTTTACTCAACTGGTGAAGCATATGTATTTATGGATAACGCTACTTACGAGCAAATCGAAGTACCTGAAGCACAATTAAAATATGAATTAAACTTCTTAAAAGAAAACATGGAAGTTTCAATCTTAATGTTTGGTGATGAAATCTTAGGAATTGACTTACCAACAACAGTAGAACTTACTGTAACTGAAACAGAACCTGGTGTTAAAGGTGATACTGCACAAGGAGCTACTAAAGCTGCTACAGTTGAAACTGGATATACTTTACAAGTACCTCTTTTCGTTAAAGAAGGAGATGTATTAGTTATCAATACTGCTGAAGGTTCTTACGTATCAAGAGCATAATTTAAGAATAATGATAAAACTCTCTATTATTTCGATGATAGAGAGTTTTCTATAAAAGGAGAAACTAATGAAATACGTACTTTTGCTTCGCGGTATTAATGTCGGTGGAAAGAATAAAGTTTCAATGGCTGAGTTAAAAGAGATGATTTCACATTTAGGGTATACTAATGTTATTTCGTATATAAATAGCGGAAATATAATATTTGATACCACTGATAGCATCGATACTGTAAATCAAAACATATCAAAGATATTGAATAGTTATTCATTTAAAATTAATAAAGTAATACTTAGTCAGAGTGAATATCTTGATGAACTTGAAAACTTACCGAGCTGGTGGTTTAACGATTTATATAGAAAAGATGTATTATTCTATACAAATGAAATAGACTATTCACTTATGAGAGCACGTATAGAACAAATGCCTCTACAAGATGAAGCTGTTCATTTTGGTAAATGTGCTGTGTTCTGGGGTAAATACAACGAAACAAGTTACTTAAAAACTTCCTATCATAAGTATTTAATAAAAGAAAGTTTCTATAAGTCTGTTACTATACGAAACTCAAGAACATTTGAAAAAATAGCTTATCTCTTAAAAAATAAATTATAAAGCGTTTACCTTTACTTATCTATACTAATAATGTTATAATTACCTAATGAAAAATTAAGGAGAATATAATGAAATTAGATAAGATATTTATT
The DNA here is from genome assembly GCF_057272915.1 of Gemella sp. NCBI lineage: Bacteria > Bacillati > Bacillota > Bacilli > Caryophanales > Gemellaceae > Gemella > Gemella sp. Next base: position 18,994 of record NZ_DBHIUF010000013.1, on the reverse strand, counting down.
ATCTTAGGATTAATAATCTACTCTTCACTGGCATTTTTTTTAGGAAATTATTCCTATAAATTATTGTTAGTTTTTATTGGTATTAGTGCTCTTATATTTTTAATAACAAAATTACATTTTGAGCCTTTTTTATCAATATTATTAGTAGCTATTATTCTAGGATTATTTTTAGGACTTCCCGCTAATACATTGATAGATTCTATAGAGAAGGGGACTGGATCTCTTCTAGGACATTTGTCATTAATATTAGGTCTAGGAGCAATGTTTGGTAAAATATTGGAAGAATTAGGTGCAGTAGAGATTACGGCAAAGAAAATGATTAGTGTATTTGGAGTCAAGAGAATCCAATTAGGTTTACTTATAGCTGGAATGTGTATAAGTTTTTCTTTATTCTTTGATGTAGCTTTTATTTTAGTAATTCCAATTATTCTTGCAGTAGCAAAGGAGTTAAAACTAGATAAAATATATTTAGCCCTTCCCGCAAGTATAGGGGTTCTAACTATTCATGCTTTATTCCCACCGCACCCTAGTCCGAGTATTATCACTAAAACATTCAATTTAAATATGGCCGAAGTATTTTACTATGGGTTAATTGTTGCTATTCCTACAGCTTTTATTGGCGGTTTACTATTAACTAACTCTAATTTAGTAAAAACAAGAGTTAATTCAGATATTGAAGAAAAGAATATAAGCGTTCTAAAGATTGAAAATCAAACTATGAGTACTACATTTGCTATCTTATTAATGTTATTACCAGTACTTTTAATTACAATTCCTACAATAGCTTTAGCTATACCTAATTTATCAGAAACAATAAAAGCTTTCTTAACAATTATAAGTAACCCAGTTACTGCATTAATAATAAGTTTATTAATAGCTATTATTGAATTAATGATAACAAAAGGTTTAAGAATAAGAAGTATTGTTCCATTACTAAGCCAATCTCTTAAAACAATTGCAGTGGTGTTACTAATTAATGGTGCTGCAGGTGGTTTAAAACAAGTATTAGTTGATTCTAAAGTTACTGATGAAATTATTAGACTGACTAATGGTCTTAATCTATCACCAATCGTTATTAGCTTCTTAGTAGCTGCTATACTAAGAATATCATTAGGTAGTGCTACAATAGCTGCAATAACAACACTTGCTATTGTCGAGCCACTAGTTAGTACTGTAAGTTACTCACCAGTGTTTATAATGTTAAGCATCACAGCAGGAAGTATGTTCTGTTCACATGTGAATGATCCTGGATTTTGGTTATTTAAACAATATCTGAATTTAGACTTTAAAACTACATTTAAGACCTGGACACTAGGAACAACAGTATCTTCTGTCATAGCGTTTATTATAATATTGTTTATAACATCGTTTGCATAAAGAAAATTATTATAAATTAAAGTTTTTACTTGATATTTATGTTAAGGTATGTTATATTATTAATTGTGTATGTAGTAAATGTTATGAATAAACTATTTCCAAAAGGAGGATTAATTCATGGCAAAAGTTTGTTACGTAACTGGACGTAAAGCTCGTTCAGGAAATACTCGTTCACACGCAATGAACGCAAATAAAAGAAAATTCAAAGCTAATCTACAAAAAGTAACAATTTTAGTAGACGGACAACCTAAAAAAGTTTGGGTTTCTGCTAGAGCTTTAAAATCTGGAAAAGTTGAGCGTGTATAATTAAGCGATAAACTTTAAGCTATCTAAGGAAACTTAGATAGCTTTTTACATTAATTTAATAATAAACACTATAAAAATTACAAAATAGGCATTTAAATCAATTCTGAGCGTTTTTAATGCTTTTTGGAATAATTATACAAAAAATAATTCTAGGACGCTTATACGGCGTTTAAATAGGTGATATTTTTTTATAGAGAGCAAAAAAAACACGGTAATTGGTTTTAATATTAAGAAATAAAATATACTATATCATATTTTGATACAAAATTAATAAATAATAATACTTAAAACAAATAGTATGAAAACTATAATAATAAAATTATCAGATTAAAAATATTAGGGGACAAATAAATATTGAAAGAACTAGCTAAATATGATACAATATAATTGTTCGTATAATACATATTATATGTATAATTAATAAATTAAAGGAGAATGTAGTAATACCAATGAATCAACGTGATTATTATAAACAAAAGATTAACAAAATACTTCCAGAGTTTCCTGACTACATAGAAGATTTTATTGATACATATTATGACAATTTATCTCCATTAACTTTGCATAGATATTTAGAAACCTATAAGAACTTTTTAAATTGGACTATCAGAGAAACTATATCTGATGCTGAATTTATTAAAGATGTCAGTCTTTCTACATTAGAAAATATTTCAAAAAAAGAAATGGAAAGTTATTTCAAAAGTCTATCTCGTGAACAAATTAATGGTAAATACCGTAGTCAGACTACTATAAATAACTATAAAGCTGCTATGAGATCACTTTATAAGTTCCTTACAGTAACAAGTGAAACTGAGCAAGGTAAAGCTTATTTCGAAAGAAATGTTATGCTTAAAATACCTATTAATCGAGTTAAAGAAACATTGTCTTCAAGATCAAAGAAAATATCAGAAAAGATATTTTTAGATTCTCAAGACGAAGAATTTTTACAGTATGTTGAGTTTGAATATGAAAAGACTTTGTCTAACCATGGTAAATCATTCTTCTTAAGAGATAAAGCAAGAGACTTAGCTATTCTAACGCTATTTTTAAAGAGTGGTATTCGTGTCAACGAACTTGCTAATTTAAAAGTAAAAGACATAGACTTTCTAAATAGTGAAATCAATGTTATCAGAAAAGGTAATAAGGTAGATACAGTAATAATTACCAAATCTGCTTTAGATAGACTAAATGAATACATTACTTCCCTACCTTTTAAACTTAATAGAGAAGATTATGTATTTATTAGTAAAAACAAAACAGGATTATCAATAAGAGCTATTCAAAAATTAGTAATGAAATATACAGATGCTTTTAATGTCCCAATGTCACCGCATAAATTAAGACACAGTTACGGTACAAAACTAGCTCTAAAAACAAATGGTAATATACCAATAATTATGACACAAATGGGGCATTCTAACAGTGATACATCAATGCTATACATTAATGAATCAAAAAAGATTATTAAGCAAAATATCGATAAACTTGATGATTAGTATTGAATTATATCTTCTATTGAGGTAAAATATAAAAGTTACTAAAAAATTAGGAGGGTAAACATGGGTATTATTGTACAAGTATTAGGATCACTATTAATACTAATAGAATTTGTATTTAGTCAATTAGGAAAACTTAAGACAACTTCACTTAACTATCTATTACTAAATGCCATTGGTGCTCTAATTTTAGGAATAGATGCATTTATCGGAAAACAATGGGGATTTGTTTTACTTGAAGGTGTTTGGTCAATAGTTGCAATTCAAGGATTATTTAAGTACTTCAATAAAAAAGAAGTAAAATAAAGATATAGTTTACATAATGTTATTTATGTAAACTATATCTTTTTATAATATCTTTTATGAATTTTGTTTTTCCTGCAGTATAGCCTTCTCTATCATACTTATATCTTTGTTCTAAATCTAATTTTAATGTTTCATATTGTTTGGCTATTTTTGGATTTTTTATTAAAACATCTCTAAACTTAACTTCTTCAATATCACCTTTTCTTCTTACGTGAAGATGGTAGACTTTAGTTTGAAAACCATCCTCCCCATATCCTTTGACTAGGAAAGCTCTATTGTCTTCTATCCAACGTAGTTCCCATTCTACATTCAGAATATCAATTATACTATCAAAATCATCATCTTTATAGATTTCTAAAATTATATCTATTATATCCTTAGAATAAATATTTGGAATCGCTGTACTTCCAATGTGATAAATACTTACTTTATATTTTTTTAGTTTAGATAATAAATTTATTTTTTCATCTTCATACCAACTTGCCCATTCATTATTACGTTTAACAAGTTTTATAGGGAATTTTCTTTTAAAATCCTCATCTTTTAATATATTATTCATTTATAAAACCACCTCTAAAAAAATGCTAGGATAGGATGAACCTATCACTAACATTATTTGAATACATGTAATGAGTTTTTGAAATACTCGATTCCAGATAGTATCGTTAAAATTACTGATATCCATAAAAGAATATAATCTAGTTTGAAATCTATTATATTAAAAATAGGATTTCCTAATAATATAAGAATTATAGCGATTAATTGACTAATAGTCTTTAGCTTTCCTAAGATACCTGCAGGTATAACTTCACCTTTTTCAACAGCTAAAAGTCTTAAACCAGTTACAGCAAATTCTCTTGCAATTACTACAACTACCATCCAACTGTGCATTAAACCTAATTCAACCATAACTATAAATGCACTACCTACAAGAAGTTTATCTGCTAATGGATCTAAGAATTTACCCATATTTGTAACTAAATTATATTTTCTTGCTAAATAACCATCGATAAAATCGGTAAATGACGCAAATATAAATATTAATGCTGCAATAAAGATATTTAAGGATATATTCCTTCCGCCTAGAATAGACATACTTCCTCCCATATCAACTAATAAGAATACTATAAATACAGGTATTAATATTGTTCTAAATAATGTTATTTTATTCGGTAGATTCATTATTTTTACTTACCCTTCTAACTTAAAATATAAATTTAATTCACTAATAATTATAACATATTCTATAATATGCTACAATAAAAAATACAGGATAAATCTAATTATCCCGTATTTTATAGTTATGCACTTGCATTTGCATTTGAATCAGTATTACCTGGTGTTGTTGTAGGTTGTGTGCTTGGAGTTTCTGATGTTGCTGGAGGCGTTACAGTTGATGTTGATCGAGTATTGCCACCTGCGGGTTCGCTAGTAGTATTGTTATTTGATGGAGTTGCTGGTCTATATGTATAATTTGAATCAGAACCATAAGTACTAGTATTTGAATTATATGATCTTGAATTAGAACTAGTATTAGGTTGACTAACAGGAGCTTCCACTGCATCAGGTGCAGAATGTGTTTCTCTAGATTGTTGAGTTTGATTTGATTCTGCAGACTTAGGAGCCTCAAGAGCTGTTAAAGCATCTTTAATACTTTGAACAACAGTATCGTAATCTTCATTCTTTTCAAATATAATTGATTTTTCTTTATCTAATAAGACCTGTAAATCATTTAATTCTTTTTTAGCTGCTTCTACTTTTTCGTTATTTTTCTTATCATCATCACTTAAAGTAGCGTTCTTTATTTTTTCTTTAATGCTATTTGAAATTTTTTCACGCATTTTTTTAATTGCATCATTATATTCAGATTTTAATTTTTCTTTATTCTCTTTTGAAATTTCATCTTTTTTATCAATCAAAGATTTGAAAATTTCAATTTTTTTATTTAAATCATTCTCTTTATAAAACTTAGAAGTCGTATCTTTGATTAATTTTTCTAACTTAGAATCTTCTTTTTTCTTCTCTACCTTTGGTTTATTATTTAGCGTTTGTTGTTTTTGATACGCATAAGCAGACAAACCAATTACCGCCATAATTACTATAGTTAACAATCCAATTAATAATTTTTTATTTTTTTTCACTTTTATTCACCTCTATTTTATTATTTAGTTTACATAAATTATTTTATGTAAACATATACATAGGAATAACATTATTCATAATCCTCTGCATATTCTTTTTCTAGAAATACTTTTCTAGGTTTACTTCCATCTACAGGTCCAATGTATCCATCTTCTTCTAGCATATCTATTATTCTCGCAGCTCTATTATAACCTATTTTAAACCTTCTTTGCAATAATGAAGCTGAAGCTTTCTGTGTTTTAGCTATAAATAATAGTACCTCTTTGTATAATGGATCTACATCTTCATCAGATGAGCCTCCATTTTGTGAACTTACTTCACTTGGTGTCATATTTGGATCGTATTGTGCTTCAGACTGGCTCTTAACAAAGTCAACAACTTTCTCTACTTCTTCATCAGATAAGAAAGCGCCTTGTATGCGAACCGGCTTGCTAGATTCAGCTGATAAATAAAGCATATCACCTTTACCTAATAATGTTTCTGCACCTGATTTATCAAGGATAGTCCTTGAATCAATACTAGAACTTACTGCAAAGGCAATTCTAGATGGAATATTAGTTTTAATGACACCTGTTATAACATCAACAGAAGGTCTTTGAGTTGCGATTATCATATGTATACCTGCAGCCCTAGCTTTTTGTGCTATACGAGCTATTGATTCTTCTACTTCCTTAGAAGATACCATCATTAAATCTGCCAATTCATCTATTATAACAACTATATATGGTAATTCTTTATAATCTGGGTCTTTAGCTGCTATTCGATTATACCCTTCCATATTTCTTACTCTAGCTCTTGCAAATTCTCTATATCTGTTTTCCATCTCAAGAACTACTTTATGAAGAACATCAGCTGCTTTTACTGGATCTGTAACAACAGAAGTAAGTAAGTGTGGAATACCATCATAAATTGATAGTTCAACCATCTTAGGATCTATCATTATCAATTTAACTTTATCAGGTTTATTTTTTAATAATATACTTGTAATTATCGTATTTACACAAACTGATTTACCACTTCCGGTAGAACCTGCTATTAATAAGTGAGGTGTTTTATCGATTCTAGTGAAAATTGATTCACCTGATACATCTTTACCTAATGCAACAGATAGTGGCGAATTATCTTCATCATTGACAAAAACCTCTTTCATCGTTACTAGTTCATTTACTGTATTAGGTATTTCTATACCTATTAATGATTTACCGGGAATTGGTGCTTCAATACGTACATCTTTAGCTGCTAGATTTAGTGCTATATCATTACTCAAGTTTACTATCTTACTAACCTTAGTTCCTGGGGTTGGTAAGATTTGGAACTGTGTAATCGATGGTCCTACTATTGCTTTAACAATTTTAACCTCTATACCAAAGTTATTAAATGTACTTTGAAGAATTTTTGATTTTTCTACTACATCACCTTTAGTAATAGTTTTCTTCTTAACTGGATTATTAAGTAGTGTTACTGGTGGAAGTTGATAATTATCATATGATTCTTCTGAAACTATTTCATTAACCGTTTCTTCTTCAACAGTAATATGTTCTTTATTTAATTTAGGTTGTTTTCTAGTAGGTCTTTGAATAATTTCCTCATCATAGAATTCTTCATCTTCTTTAAATTCTCTTATATCAACAACTAAATCTTTATCTTTAATTTTATTATATCTCTGTTCATTAGAGTTCTCTCTATTAACATTAGATGAATTATATTCGTCATAGATAATATCATCTTCATCCTGATAGTCATCTAAAGTATTTTCCATATACTCATTTTTATCAAATGCATTAACTATATGATGTTTAATCCTTAAAACTAACTCCCTATGATTAATATTAAAATATAAAAATATAACTGTTATTATAGCTGATATTATCACCAATAATGAACCATAATAAGATAATAAATAAATTAAGAATTTAACAGGGTAATAAGACAATAATCCTCCACCATATGAACTAACTCTATTATTGTAAATATCATTAAAACCTAACAAATTATTATCACTATTGCCAATGTAAATTAACTGAAATAGAAAATCTACTAAAATTAATAATATTACTATAATTGCTGGAGTTTTTACCTTTTTATTCATAATATAATATATTGGCGTTGCAACTATTATTATATAGATAAGATAACTAAAACTTCCGAATATATATTTAAAAAGTGTATCAAAAAATCTACCAATAAATCCCATTTGTAAAACAGCTAAAATTACTATAAGAACAGAAATTACAAAATATAATCCGCGATAGGCTTCTTTAGATAAAACGGGAATAACATTTTTCTTTGGAGCTTTCTTTACACTTGTCTTTTTACCACTAACCTTAGTGGCTTTTTTGTTTTTATTAGTTTTACTTGTTTTTTTTGTACTTTTTGTCTTTTTATTGCTCAATCTTCTCTCCTTTCTAGTCTTCTTCTACAAAAACTGCCTCAGTTGGACAATTAACTTTTGCTTCTAAGACTAAACTATGATACTTTTCAGCAACTTCCTCAGTCATCTTATTATCGTCGATAATACAATACGCTATTCCATCTTCGTCATAATCATATATATCAGGGCATATCGCATTGCAATTACCACAGGCAATACAATCTTCTCGTATTATTTTAGTTTTCATTATTTTCTTCTTTCAAAAAATTAGAAAATTTCTCCAATGATTCTTTTCGATGACTGATACTATTTTTTTCGTCAGAACTAAGTTCTGCAAATGTTTTTTCTAAACTTGGAACATAGAATATAGGATCATATCCAAAGCCATTATTACCTCTTAACTCAGAGATAATTTCACCGTGGCATTCTCCTCTAAAAGTAAATTCTGTCCCATCAGGTTTAACTAAAGCTATAACTGATACAAACTTAGCATTTGATTTTTTACCATCTAATTCAGATAAAACTTTCTCTATATTTTTTGAATCAGTTTGTTCTTTTGAATATCTTGCAGAATAAACTCCAGGACGACCCTCTAATAGTTCAACACTAAGTCCACTATCATCTGCTATTGCAGTTTTTCCTGAGTATTTTGAGATTGTTCTTGCCTTTATTAAAGCATTCTCTTCAAATGTTAATCCATCTTCAATAATCTCATCAGTAAAATTAATATCTTTTAAAGTTAGAATATTATAATCACTCAGTATGCTTTTAATTTCTTCAACTTTATGTGCATTATTTGATGCTAAAATCAATTCTTTCATTTTATCACTCCTATATTTCAACTACTTCTGCATTAATATCTTTCTTTAACCACTTAGAAGCAATACTATTAAAATTATCACTTTCTTGTGAAATAAAGAATCTGTGTTCTTTTTTATTTAGCTTTTTCTGATGTAATTTTGCATATCCTAAAACAGTACTTACTTCGCGTGCTGCTTCTCTTCCTGAAGAAATAACTTTAATATTATTACCATAATAATCTTCTATATCTTTCTTCAATATTGGATAATGCGTACATCCAAGAACTACAGTATCAACGCCTAACGTGTTAGTATTACTTAATGTATCAGATATTAAATTTTTAGTAGCTTCTTTATCAAGATTTCCTTCTGATTCAATAAACGGTACAAAAGCTGGACAAGCTTTATCAAAAACAATAATATCAGAATTGATATTTTCAATTTCTATATCATATACTTTTGAGTTTGCTGTGAACTTTGTTCCTAATACTAGTACTTTGTTATTCTCTGTTGCTTGTATAGCTCGTCTTGCTCCTGGTTGAACAACTCCTATGATAGGGACTTTATATTTACTCTGTAGATAGTCTAGCGCCGCAGCTGTCGCAGTATTACATGCTAAAACAACCAGCTTCACACCTTTATCTATTAAGAATTTCACTGCTCTATCTGTATTTTTTATTATTTCTTCCTTTGTTTTATCACCATAAGGACAATTTTTAACATCACCGAAATAATAGATAGTTTCATTGGGTAACTGTCTCATAATCTCGCGAGCAACGGTTAGTCCACCTACTCCACTATCAAATACTCCTATTGCATTATTCATATATATCCTCTTTCTTAATTAGAACCTAACATTTCCTCGAGTTCTAATATTTTAGTATAAGATTTAGTTTCTATTCCTACAAATTCTTTAAATACCATATTTAAAAATGAGAATAATCGAATTAAATCTTTGTTTTCTATTTCCAAACTTTCCAAAAAGTCAATACTTTTAACAGTCATATAGTATGTAAGTTTCACTAATGAATCACTAAGACCATATACACTATAATCTATATTAAACTTATCAACAAAGCTATTTTTTAAAAAGCTATATCCTACATAAGGCTGATCTGTTTTTTGATATTTAAACATAAAACCCTGACCTTTTAAAATTTGACACAAAAAATATATTAAAACAAGTTTTTCTGAAACATCATTTTCTATATTTTTTAAACATACTTTCAATAACTTATACATATTAAATGTATCATCATTGATTAAATTGACATACTCCAACATATTAGCAACATAGCTATTTTTTAATATGTCATAGACAATATTTGTATACGTATTTTCAATTTCAAGGTTTGTAATTTTGTTCATACCACTAGTAGAAAAAAAATTAATCGACACCTCGTACGGTGTACTCACCTTAATTTTTTTCTTACTTTTATGGACATTTTCATAAAAAAAACTTTCTATATTACCCTGTTCAGTTAAAACATGTAATATTTCATGGTAATCTCTATATCTTATTTTTTTTATTATTATTCCTGTAATAAAATTTCTATTAGTCAAAGATATCATCCCTATAGCCAAGGTCACGAATTTGGTTTGGTTTCGATCTCCAGTTATCGATTACTTTAACCCAAAGCTCTAAAAATACTTTCTCTCCTAGAAGAACCTCTATATCTTTTCTTGCTCTAGAACCAATTTCTTTTATCATTTTACCTTGTTTACCGATAATCATACCTTTTTGTGATTTTCTTTCAACAACAATTGTAGCGATAATATTTTTCTTTTTACCTGGCTGTTTTTCTATTCTATCGATTACAACAGCAATTGAATGAGGAATCTCTTGCTCTGTTAATTGCAATACTTTTTCTCTAATGAATTCTGATATTACAAAATACTCAGGAGAATCAGTAATTACATCATCTGGATACATTTTAAAACTTGGTTGCAAGTATTTTTTTGTTGTATTCAATAGATTATCAACATTTATTGATTTTAATGCTGAAATTGGAACTATCTCTACAAAATCATATAAATCTTTATAAAATTCAATAATCTGAATCAATTGTTCAGGTGAAATTAAATCGATTTTGTTAATTAGTAAAAATGTTGGAACTTTTAATTCCTTAACTATGTTTATTAAGTGTTGATCTCCAGGCCCAAACTTCTCACTCGCATTTATAATTAGGTAAACTATCTCAGATTCTTGAATTGCACTACTAGCAAGTTTCATCATATAATCACCAAGTCTATGTTTTGGCTTGTGAATACCAGGTGTGTCAATAAAGACTATTTGTGAATCATTATCAGTATAAACACCATTTATAATGTTACGTGTCGTTTGTGGTTTATCCGACATTATTGCTATTTTTTGTTTTAATATATTATTTAATAATGTAGATTTACCAGCATTAGGTCTACCTATAATTGTGACAAATCCCGTTTTAATTTGTTCTTCAAACATGCTTATCTCCTTAAACCAAACTTCTCAAGAATCTCATCTTGTTTACCAAACATTTCTTTTTCATCCTCTTCAGTCATGTGATCATAACCTAATAAATGTAAAAATCCGTGTACCGCAAGAAAACCTATTTCTCTATCAAAACTATGTTCATACTCTTTTGCTTGTTCATGAGCAATATCAACACAGATAATTACATCACCAATAGAATTAATCTCATCTTCAAGACCAATAATATCAATTTCATCTTCTACTTCATCATTTAACGCAAAAGAAATAACATCAGTAGGTACATCTTTTCCTCTATAATCACGGTTAATTTCTTGTATTTCTTCTTTACTAACAAATGATAACGACATTTCAGTAATCTCAGTATCAACATTTTCATACTCTGCAGCACATTCTAATAGTTTTAGTAACATATCTTTAGTACTAGCTTCTACTAAGTTATTATCATCTATAATATCAACAAATGTCATGGTTTTCTCCTTATATATTCTTATTTAGAGGGGATAATTCAAGACAAAAACCCTAAATTCTCCCCTCACACACTATACTATTTTAATTTATTAAAATTTTGTTGTCTTAAAGCTTCATAAATTATTAACGCAGCTGTATTAGACAAGTTTAGAGAACGGACATTTTCACTCATTGGAATACGTAGTGCCTGTTCACTATATTTTTCTCTAAATTCCTTTGGTAATCCTTTTGTCTCTCTACCAAAAATGAAATAAATATCCTCATTATCCTCATTCGAAAAATCAAAATCACAATAATTTTTTGTTCCAAATTTAGTTATAAGGTAATAGTGTTTATCATTAGTGGCTTCTAAAAATTCCTCAAAACTATCCCAAACAACTAAATCTAAGTGTTCCCAATAGTCTAACCCTGCTCTTTTTACATGTTTATCATCAATAGAGAATCCTAGCGGTCTTATTAAGTGTAATCTTGTGTTTGTCCCAACACAAGTACGTGCTATATTCCCTGTATTTGCAGGAATTTCTGGTTGGAATAAAACTATATTATTCATAATTAACTAGAATGGAAGTTTGCCACCAAACATTCTTCCAAGACCCTTTCTTTTAGATTTATCATTCATAAGCCCACCGAATTGTTTCATCATTTTTCTCATTTCTTCGAACTGTTTGATAAGTTTATGAACCTCATTAAGAGGACGACCACTACCTTGTGCAATACGTTTTCTACGTGGTATATTTATAATATCAGGATTTTGTCTTTCTTCAATTGTCATTGACTTAATAATAGCCTCGATATAGACAAATTGTTTTTCATCAACAGCATCTAAATTCATATTTTTTAGTTTACCCATTCCTGGAATCATTCCAAGTATGTCTTTAAGACTACCTAATTTTTTAACTTGTTCTAATTGAGTTAAGAAATCTTCAAAAGTAAAACTTTGATTTAGAATTTTTTCCTGCATTTTTTTAGCTTCATCTTCATCGATAGAAGCTTGTGCTTTTTCAATTAATGTAAGTACGTCACCCATACCTAAAATACGTGATGCCATACGTTCTGGGTGGAATAACTCAAGGTCATTCATTTTTTCACCCATACCGACTAACTTAATTGGTTTTCCTGTAATAGACTTAATAGATAGTGCAGCACCACCACGAGTATCACCGTCCAACTTAGTTAGCACTAAACCAGTAATATCAAGTTGCTCGTCAAATGATGTTGCAATATTAACTGCTTCTTGCCCTATCATAGAATCGACAACAAGTAAGATTTCGTCTGGTGTCGTAGCAGCTTTAATATTTTTTAATTCATCCATTAATAGTTCATCGATATGTAAACGCCCTGCTGTATCGATGATTACATAGTTGAAGTAATTTTCCTTAGCAAAAGCTAATCCATCCTTAACAATATCTACTGGATCTTTATCTACATAAAATACTTCGATATCAAGTTGCTTACCTAATGTTTTTAATTGTTGAACTGCAGCAGGTCTATATACGTCAGCTGCGATAAGAAGCGGCTTTTTCTTCATAGACTTTTTAACTTTAAGCGCTAGTTTACCAGCGGTAGTTGTTTTACCTGCACCTTGAAGACCAACCATCATAACAGTAGTAATTTTACCACCTTGGTTTAATTCAACATTAGAGCCCCCTAATAGTTCAACTAATTCTTCGTTTACTATTTTTACAACTTGTTGAGCTGGAGTAAGAGATTTCATAACCTCTGTCCCAACAGCTCTTTCACTGATTTTTTTTACAAATTCTTTTACAACTTTAAAGTTAACGTCAGCTTCTAGTAAAGCTAACCTAACTTCTCGCATCATTTCTTTTACATCCGCTTCTGAAACTTTACCTTTTCCAGTAAGCTTAGCTATTGTATTTTGTAATCTTTCTGATAAGTTCTCAAATGCCATACAAGCTCTCCTAATTTTCTAATTTTATCAATTCTTCAACATACGTTAGTACTTCTGTATCCGTAGTTGATTTCTTTATCTCATTTAGTAAAAACAATCTCTGATTGTTTAATTTTATTAAATTTAACTTCTCTTCAAACTGTTCTAATTCTAATATTGTTCTCTTAATATTATTAGACACGGCTTGTTTTGATATATTATAATTTTCAGAAATCTCTGTCAGTGATAAATCGTTGAAATAGTAATCATCTAAATACTGTTTTTGTTTATCACTTAGTAATTCAGAGTAAAAATCATAGAGTTGTGAAATTTTAATAACCTGTTCTATTTCCACAATCTTCCTCCAGTCATTAAATATAAATCTACATCTCTATATTATACGATAAAATCACGTTTTTTTCAAATTTTTACAGCTATTTATAAAAATATAATCAACCCAAATTTACATTTCTTTGGGTTGATTTATGTACTTATTGAAAATTAATATGCAATACTTAGAATATAATTTTTTTTGAATTATTTACATATAATCTAGTGCTGAATTATCTATAGTAATTGTAATTTTTTCTTTAGAAAAGCTTTCGGCAAAGTAATCATTTATATATTTTAATATCGGATAAAGTTTCTTATAATTCTCATCTTGATATCTTATTGCTATATTGAATTTATATTCATTATTTATTTTATAAAATAAACTCTTATTAGGTCCTAATACTGATAAGTCATTTTGTTTTTTACTAATAAAATCAAATATCATCTTAGCTACACGTTCTGTCTTTTGTTCATCATATCCTTTTATAGTTATAAAAGAGATTTTACAAAACGGTGGATAATCTATTAATTTACGTCTATTTAGTTCATACTTATAAAATTTTTCATAACTATGTTCTATCGCATAATCTAGTATATTACTAGCTATATTAGTTTGAAAGACAACTTCCCCTTCCTTCTCACTACGTCCAGCTCTACCAGCTGTTTGAACTAATAATTGGAATAGTTTCTCATTGGCTTTAAAACTAGGTAGCGCAATCATACTGTCTATTGATAATACACCAACTAAAGTAATATTAGGGAAATCTAATCCTTTTGATATCATCTGAGTACCTAAAAGTATATCAGATTTGTGATTTTTAAAATCAGTAAGTAACCTTTCATACGCCCCTTTTCTACTAGTCGTATCAGAGTCCATCCTTGTTATTCTAACATCTGGTATATTTTGATATAAGTATTCTTCAACTCGTTGTATACCATAATTTCCCGAAACTAATTCAGGGTGTTCACAACATTTAGGTATATTAGAAATTTTCTTTTGATAACCACAAAAATGACAATGCAATGAATTATCATGTTTATGATAGTTTAAACTTATATCACAATTTTCACATTTATATAAATGCCCACATGAAAAGCAACGAATAAAGTTAGTATATCCACGTTTATTCATTAATAAGAGTACTTGTTCCTTCTTCTCTATTTTTTCTTTGATCTTAACAAGCAATTCACTAGCAATCACGTCTTCTTTTTCTTCAACGTGAACTATATTTATCTTTGGTAATTTATTATTAAACCTATGAGTAAGCCTTAATAAATTATTAGGATTATTTTTTTCAAAATTAAAATATAAATCAACAGAAGGTGTAGCACTAGCGTATACAACTGTGCACTTATTATAAATTCCACGTTTTTTCGCTATATCCTTAGCGTCATATCTAGGTGAGTCTGTTTGTTTATAACTGTTTTCGTGCTCTTCATCTATAATAATAATACCTAGATTGTCAAAAGGTGCAAAAACCGCTGATCTAGTACCTAAGCATATCTTAACTTTTCCATCTCTGATTTTTTTCCACTCATTATACTTTTCTTTTGAATTTAATCTAGAGTGTATAACTGCGATATTATCACTAAATACCTTCCTAAATTTCTTTTCAATTTGTGGTGTTAATATAATCTCGGGAACTAAAATGATAGCGTCTTTCCCTTCTTTAAGCACTGATTCTACAAGTTTTATATAAATTTCTGTCTTCCCAGCCCCTGTAACACCATGTAAAAGATACTCATTGAACTTTTCACTATCAAAATTCTCACTAATCCTGTCATAAACTTTTCGTTGGTGTTCACTTAGCTTCGTATTATTTTCTATTATAGACGTATTAATATCTTGCTTGATATCTTCTTCTATAATTTTAATCACATTCTTTTCAAGTAATTTTTTCGTGACAGAATTACCTATTTTTAACTCTTCCTTAACCTTTGATTTTTTTATTTTATCATTAGTAATTAAATAGTCGACTAATTCTTTTTGTTTTTTTGTTAATTTAGAGTCTCTATAATTATCTAATACAAAAAATTCTTCTGTTTCGCTATTATTCTTTTCTTTAATTTTACTTACAAGTTTAATAGCTTTAAGCGAGATTAAGTAGCCGATTTGTTCTACTGTAAATAATTTCTCAAATTTTTTCTTTTCAATTAGCTTATCATTATTAAAGTGTTTAGCATAATCTAGAAGTAATGTAGTATTAGCATCTATTAACTCATAATATTCTACATATTTGTTTTTTAAACTCGTAGGAACTATTGTTTCAATAGCTTGTATTCTTGTACAAAACAATTCATCTGCCATCACCTTTGATAACAAAATCATTTCTTTAGTTAATATAGGAAAATCATCTTTTATCTTTTTTATATACTTAAAACTCTTTGAAGATTGATCTTCAATATTATCTTTTCTAATATTTACTATATAACCTTGAACTACTCTTGTTCCAAATGGCACTTCGACTCTATATCCCACTAAGCTTCTAGTTTTCAACTCATCAGGCACAAGATAATAGAAACTCTGGTTAACATTATGATTATTAACATCAATTATTACCTCAGCATACATAATCTCACCTCCTATTCATCAATCTGCTTCTATTTTGATATCTCGTCAATTATGGCTTTTGCTATATTATTTTTACTATTTTTATCAATTTTTTTAATGTTATCATGCTTATCGATAATATACACTTCATTATCTTCACTACCAAAGCCAATATCTTTTTTTGATATATCATTAGCAACAATATAGTCAAGATTTTTCTTGATTATTTTTTCTTTTGCATATTCTATTAAATTATTTGTTTCTGCAGCAAAACCTATTACTTTTTGATTATCACTCTTATTATCTCCAACATATTTTAGAATATCTTGTGTTCTCTTAAATTCAATCGATAAATTTCCATCTTGTTTTTTTACTTTTTTATCAAAGACTTGTACAGGTGTATAATCTGAAACAGCTGCTGCTTTAATAATAAAATCACAATCTTTGAAATTATTTTTTACCGCTTCAAACATATCATTTGTACTAATAATTTTGACTTTTTTGACTTTATTACTGATACTATCATCGTCTATACTAGATACAAGTATCACTTCTGCTCCTCTTTTAGCACACTCATTAGCAATAGCTATTCCCATTTTACCAGTAGAAGGATTTGTAAGACATCTAAATGGATCTATAAATTCTTTTGTAGGACCTGCTGTTACCAATACCTTTTTATCCTTTAAATCTTTTTCAATTTCTTGGAATAGTGCATTTTCAATTTTCTCTATTGATGGAAATTTTCCTTCTCCTACATCACCACATGCTAATAGCCCACTCTCAGGCTCTACAAAATTAAATCCAAGTTTTATCAATTTATTCATATTTTCTTGAATAATTGGATTTCTATACATAAACGTATTCATCGCAGGAACTATATATACCCTAGAAATATCTCGCACAGCTAACATTAATGAAGAAGCTAAATCATCTGCAATTCCGTTTGAAAATTTTGAAATTGAATTAGCTGTTGCTGGGGCTACGATTATCTTATCAGCCCACTTCGTTAAATCTATATGTTGTATTTCCTTCTCATCTATTTCTTCAAAAGTACTAGTGTACACTCTATTTTTTGTTAAAGTTTGAAAAGGTAATTGCGTTACAAAATTTTCAGCATTCTTTGTAAGTATTACTTTAACATCATTACCTTGCTTAACAAGAGAACTACATAAATCTATTGATTTGTAAGCTGCAATCCCCCCTGAAACTATTAATAAAATATTCATGAAATCCTCCTTTTAAGATTAATTGATAAACTAACTAATATAGGTCATGATCAACATTATTCGATCCAAAAACCGCAGTTTCTAGTTTTGATAATCGTTTTAGTATATCTAAGTTTGTTACTTGAACAGGTTTATCTTCACGACTTGTATTTTTTATAGCTTCAATTTTAATTTTTAAATTTTGATTTTCAATTTCTAACTCTTTCAATCTAGTCATAAGTTTGTCTAGTTTCATGTAGTCTTCAATTATTAAATCTAAATAATCATTAACATCTTCTTCACTATATCCTTTGACTCTACTTTTTTTAAATTCTTTTTCATAAATTTCTTTTGCTGTTAAGTTTAATTCAACACTCATTTTTTAACTCCTCTAATTAAATTCACTAAAATATGCGACACAACTAACAAAATATAGTGGTGCAGTTTCTGCTCTTAGTATTCTTTTACCTAATCCTATCACATCAAATTTATTTTCAGTTAAAAAATCAACTTCTTTTTCAGAAAGTCCACCTTCGCTTCCAAATACTGCTATTACCTCTTTATTACTTAAATCAGAATGCAATAAATTTTTCAAGTTGATATTTTCCTCATTGACTGATTCTTTTTCATATGCTACTACTTTATGATTGAACTTTTCAGAAAAAGTTATTAAATCTTTTAAACTATCTACATATGTAATATCAGGAATTATATTTCTCTTAGATTGTTCTGCAGCTTCTTTAACAATTTTATTCCATCTATTAATCTTAGAATCCACTTTATCTCTTTTTATCTTAGCAATGTTTCTCTCAGAATTAAATAGGACAATATTACTCACACCTAATTCGGTCAACTTTTGCATTAAATATTCTATTTTATCATTTTTCAAAGGTGGTATAGCTACTGTTATTTTAGTTGAAAGTTCATTAGTCCCTACTACTTCTTTATACGGTGTCACTAGAACTTTATCTACATTATTATCAATAATCGTACAAATATATTTAACTTCATTATTAAATACAACATACACCTTATCATCTATTTTTTTTCTCATAATTCTCACAATATGATTACTGTCATCTTTTGACAGCTCATATGTTGATTCAATATTAAATTCTTCATTTAAAAAATACTGTTGCATAAAAACTCCTAATTTTTAATCTTACAATTCATTTTACCTTATTATTGATATTTATTCAATAGTAGCATCCCTAATATAAAAGTGGGTCTATAATAAATACGGTTGATAATAAATATCAGCCGTATTTAAATTTATAA
>NZ_DBHIUF010000012.1:51391-51564 GCF_057272915.1 Gemella sp. | reverse complement strand
GGTTCTTATCTTTGACTTTGTCTGCAACTTGTTTTTTCTCTTCTGGAGTTAAGTGTGCTTTGTCTTTGACTGGAACTTTTTCAGTTGGTTTCACTGGCTCGAAGTCTTGGTTCACTAGATCTGTTCCTGGAATTGTATGACTTATTCCTGTTGTTGGATCTGTCACTGTTGCT
>NZ_DBHIUF010000012.1:50921-51291 GCF_057272915.1 Gemella sp. | reverse complement strand
GGTTCTTATCTTTGACTTTGTCTGCAACTTGTTTTTTCTCTTCTGGAGTTAAGTGCGCTTTGTCTTTGACTGGAACCTTTTCAGTTGGTTTCACTGGCTCGAAGTCTTCCACTACTGTCTTATCTGGTGTCAACGTTGCTGTTGTTCCATCGTTAAACGTTACTGTTGCTGTTCCGTTGTCTGATACTTCAACTGTCTTAGCGTTTGGATTTACTTTCTTAATCTCAGCTTTAACTTTTTCTTTTTCTTCTGTTGTTAACTCTGTTAGTTTCACAACTGGTGTCTTCGCTGGATCTGCTATCGCATTTGATTGTGCTTCCACTACTGTCTTATCTGGTGTCAACGTTGCTGTTGTTCCATCGTTAAACGT